>CALMEC010000314.1 GCA_937862675.1 uncultured Actinomycetes bacterium | reverse complement strand
TCCATCTCAACTTGAAACGCTCTAAGAGTCCCGGCAGCGTCATTTCATCCGCCGCGTCTGCAAGATCGCTTTTTCGGGACCTGCCGCCATGCCCCCCGCCGCCACCGCCGTCGATATCCGTCCCGCCGTGCCGGCCGATCTGCCGCGGCTGCGCGGCGACCGGCGGCGAGGTCACACCCAACGATTTCATGGAGCGCGAGCCGCCCGGCTCGCAGGAGCACCGCGCCGCGTCCTAGGCGCTGGGTGAGTTTCCAGTTCTGCGTCAGTCGGCGTCAGCGTGAGTTCGGCGGGCCAAAGGCCGGCTGTCAGCGTGCGCGTCAACCGCAGAGCCAAGCCGTGAGCAGGACACCCGAAGTCCAGATACCCGACGACATGGTGAGCCATCCTCACCGCAGGCTCTACGAGGAGGCCGCCGCCTGCGGGATGGAGCAGCGGTCGCCGGTGTGCGCGACGCCGACCAGCGTGCCGTCGTCGACACGGATTTCGAGGTGGATGGCGTCCCCGCAGACCGGATTGTTGTGGTCGACCGCCGCTGTCGGGTTCTCGAGCGTGCCGCGATGGCGCCGGTTGCGGTAGTGGTCCAGGATGATCTCCTGGTACAGATTCTCAAGACCGCCCATCAGGTGATCGGTCCTACGGCAATGCGGGGTGCGTGAACGGCGGATGCGGGACGTCCCCGTCGATGTGCGCCACGTCGCGAGATCGCGGAGTCAACCATCTCTGCCTTCCCGGATGACCGCATGCCGACTCACTGTACTCCGAAGAAGGTGCGGCATCCCCGGAGCCCCTCGACGAGCGCATCGATGTCGCCGCCGTCGGAGTAGACGTGGGTGCTGGCACGTGCCGTGGCCGTGACGCCCAGCTCCGTCATGAGCGGCTTGGTGCAGTGATGTCCGGCGCGAACGCACACCCCGCGCGAGTCGAGGAACTGCGCGATGTCGTGCGGGTGGACGCCCTCCATCGCGAAACTGATGGGGCATCCCCGGAGCGCCGGATCGGACGGTCCGTACACCGTGAGCCCCGGGACGTCGGTCAGGGCGTCCAGGGCATAGCGGGTGAGGGCCATCTCGTGGTCGCGGACGTTCTGCATGCCGATGCCCTGCAGGTACTCGGCGGCGGCACCGAGGCCGATCACCTCGGCGATGGGCGGGGTGCCCGCCTCGAAGCGACGAGGGGCCTCGGCCCACGTGGACCCGGTGACGGTGACGTCGCCGATCATCTCACCGCCGCCCATGAAGGGCTCCCAGGAGGCGAGGAGGTCGGGGCGGGCCACGAGGACGCCGACACCGGTGGGGCCGAGCATCTTGTGACCGGTGAAGGCCAGCACGTCACACCCCATCGAGCCGAAGTCGACAGGCATGTGCGGAACGCTCTGCGCGCCGTCCACCACGGCCAGCGCGCCCACCTCGTGGGCGAGGGCCGCGATCTCGTCGACCGGGTTGATCGTCCCCAGGGTGTTGCTGACATGGGTGATCGCCACAACGCGGGTGCGCGGGCCGATCATCGTCCGCAGCGCGTCCATGTCCAGCAGGTGGGCCGGGGGGATGGGGCAGAACCGCACCGGCGCGCCGGTGAGCCCGGCGACGATCTGCCACGGCACGATGTTGGAGTGGTGCTCCATGAGCGACACCACGATCTCGTCGCCCTCGGTGAGGTTCCGAAGCCCCCATGCGTAGGCCACCAGATTGATGGCCTCGCTCACGTTCTTGGTGACCACCAGGCCGTCCACGTCGGCGCCCACCAGGCGCGCGATGGAGGCACGGGCCTCCTCGAACCGGCGATCGGACTCGGCCGCCAGCCCGTAGACGCCGCGGCGCACGTTCGCGTTGGAGGTGCGGTAGTAGTCCGACATCGCGTCGATCACCACGTCGGGCTTCTGCGACGTGGCGGCCGAGTCGAGGTAGACCAGCGGCCTCCCGGCGAAGTCCCGGGAGAGGATGGGGAAGTCGGCGCGGCGTTCCGACAGTGCTGACACCGCGCTCATCTTCCGATCGCCCCTACGACGCGGTGGACGTCGCCGCCGGCTCGTGGGAGCCGAACTCGACGTACCCCACCTGCTCCAGATGCTCGGCCAGCTCGGGGCCGCCGGTCTTGGCGATGCGCCCCTCGAACATCACGTGCACCACGTCGGGCGTAATGTAGTTCAGGATCCGTGTGTAGTGGGTGATGATCAGCACGCCGAGATCGTCGCCGCGGAGGGCGTTGACGCCGTTGGACACGACCTTGAGGGCGTCGATGTCGAGACCCGAGTCGGTCTCGTCGAGGATGGCCACCTTCGGCTTGAGAAGGGCCATCTGCAGGATCTCGTGGCGCTTCTTCTCGCCACCCGAGAAACCCTCGTTGAGGTAGCGGTCCGCGAAGCTCTTGTCGAACTCCAGCAGCTGGCTGGCCTCGTTGAACGCCTTGATGAACTCGCGCGGCGGGATCTCCTCGCCACGCACGGCCGACAGGGACGTGCGCAGGAAGTTCATGACCGAGACGCCGGGGACCTCGAGCGGGTACTGCATGGCCAGGAACACCCCGAGCCGCGCGCGCTCATCGGCATCGAGGGTCTCGTCCTCGTCGGCACTGGCGATGACCTGCCCCTGGAAGAACACGCGACCCGCCGTGATCTCGTAACGGGGGTGGCCCGCCAGGGCGTAGGCGAGGGTGCTCTTGCCGGAGCCGTTGGGGCCCATCAGCGCATGCACCTCGCCCTGTGGGACCTCCAGGTCCACTCCGCGCAGGATCTCCTTGCCGTCGACGGCGACCTTGAGTCCTTCGATCTTGAGAATTGGCTCAGCCACGTGCAGCTCCGTACTCGTTTCTCTGTAGAAGTGGGTGGGGGTGGGAGGGGGTCGGATCCACGAGGACACGATCACCCCGGACCTCGACGTGGAACGTCGGGACGGGCGTGTTGGCCGGCGGCGTGAGGGCCTCGCCGGTCTGCAGCGAGAACCGCGCCCCATGGCGCGGGCACTCGATGGTGCCGTCCTCGACCCACCCTCCGTCCAGCTGTGCCAGCGCGTGCGTGCAGGTGTTGTGCACCGCGAAGACGGCGTCCCCGCTGCGGACGAGGCAGATGGGGACCTCGTCGACCTCGACCAGGTGCGTGCCGTCCTCGGGGATGTCCGAGTAGGCGGCGACGTCCACCATGTCCGCGGGGGCTGCGCTCACCGGCGGACCTTCTTGGCGATGGCGGCCGACAGCTCGTCACGCAGCTCGTCCAGGCCGACCTCGTCCAGCACCTCCTGGCAGAAGCCCTCCACGATGAGCTGCTTCGCCTGGTCGCGGGGGACACCGCGCGACTCGAGGTAGAAGAGGTGCTCGTCGTCGACGCGGCTGACCGCACCGGCGTGCGAGCACTTGACCTCGGCCGTCTCGATCTCCAGGAACGGGATCGTCTCGGCACGTGCCCCGTCGTTCAGCACCAGGTTGCGATTGGTCTGGTACGCGTCGGTGCCCGGCGCGCCCGGCGGCACGATGAGGTTGCCGAAGAAGATGGTGTGGGCGGTGTCCTTGATGGCGCCCTTGTAGAGCAGGTTGGAGTACGCCTGGGGCGCCTCGTGCCGCGAGATGACGCGGTGCTCGAAGTGCTGGTTCCCGTCGGCGAAGTACAGGCCGAGCGCGCGGGCGTCGGCCCCGGGCCCGGCGACCACCATCGTGGGCTCCACGCGCACGACGTCGCCGCCGAGCGTGACCACCACGGAGCGGGCGCGGGCGTCGCGGCCCACCTGGGCGCGCAGCACGGCGTGGTGGCGCGCGCCGGAGCCCCAGTCGATGACCGAGACGTGCTCGACATCGGCGTCCTCACCGGCGAACACCTCGACCACGCTGGACGAGATGACGCGGCCGGAGATGTCGGGTGAGCCGTATCGGTCGATGACCGTGACGTGCGATCCGCGTCCGGCGACCACCAGCGTGCGGTCGAAGAGCTGGCCGGTCTTGCCGGTGGCCCACGAAAGCGCCTCGATGGGGAGTTCGACGGTCACGCCGTCGGGGACGTAGACGAAGAGCCCCGTCTCCCAGCGGGCGGCGTTGAGCGCACCCGGCTTGTCCTCGAAGCCGACGAGGGAGTAAAGACGGTCACGGACGAGGTCCTCGTGCTCGACCAGGGCGGCGCCGAGCTCGCCGATGATCACGCCGTCGGCCGACTCGGCCAGCTGGGACGCATCCATCGCCCCGTCGACGAACCGCAGCCACGCGCGGCGTCCCTCGGGAGCCGACGGGGGATTCCCGTCACCGGTGCCGCCCTCGGCGGATGCGCCTTCCAGGCCGACGTCGGTGGGCGGGGTGAAACGCCACTCCTCCTCCTGCCCCGTGAGGGCGGGGAGTTCGGTGAGCAGGCCCTCGGCGCGCTTCTTGGCGTCCTCGGCCCAGGCCGGCGCGCTAGCCAATCGATCCCTCCATCTGCAGTTCGATGAGTCGGTTGAGCTCGACGGCGTACTCCATGGGGAGCTCCTTCGCGATCGGCTCGATGAACCCGCGGACGATCATCGCCATCGCCTCCTCCTCCGTGAGCCCGCGGCTCATGAGGTAGAAGAGCTGGTCGTCGGCCACCTTGGACACCGTGGCCTCGTGGCCGATGGAGGTGTCCTCCTCCTGGATGTCCATGTAGGGGTATGTGTCGGAGCGGCTGTCCTCATCGAGGAGGAGGGCGTCGCAGACGACGTTGGCCTTGACCCGGCGGGCCCCGGGCTCGACGCGGACCAGGCCGCGGTAGCTGGTGCGGCCGCCGCCCTTGGAGATGGACTTGCTGACGATGGTGGACGACGTGTCCGGTGACACGTGCACCATCTTGGCGCCGGCGTCCTGGTTCATGCCCTCGCTGGCGAACGCGACGGACAGGACCTCGCCACGGGCGCCGCGACCGGTCATCCACACGGCCGGGTACTTCATGGTGAGCTTGCTGCCCAGGTTGCCGTCGACCCACTCCATGGTGGCGTTCTCATGGCAGACCGCGCGCTTCGTCACGAGGTTGTAGACGTTGGTCGACCAGTTCTGGATGGTCGTGTACCGGCAGCGCGAGCCCTTCTTGCAGATGATCTCGACCACCGCGCTGTGCAGCGAGTCGCTGGAGTACACCGGAGCGGTACAGCCCTCGACGTAGTGGACGAACGAGTCCTCCTCACAGATGATGAGGGTGCGCTCGAACTGGCCCATGTTCTCCTGGTTGATCCGGAAGTACGCCTGGAGCGGGACCTCCACACGGACACCCGGCGGCACCCAGATGAACGACCCTCCGGACCACACCGCCCTGTTCAGCGCGGCGAACTTGTTGTCACCGGGCGGGATGACCGTGGCCCAGTGCTCCCGGAAGATGTCCTCGTGCTCGCGCAGCGCCGTGTCGGTGTCGCAGAAGATCACGCCCTGCTTCTGGAGGTCCTCGCGGATGGAGTGGTAGACGACCTCACTCTCGTACTGGGCGGACACGCCGGCCAGGAACTTGCGCTCGGCCTCCGGGATGCCCAGGCGGTCGAACGTGTTCTTGATGTCGGCCGGCACGTCGTTCCAGTCGGTGCTCTGCTTCTCCGAGGAGCGGATGAAGTAGAAGATGTTCTGGAAGTCGATCCCGTCCATGTCCCCGCCCCACGTGGGCATGGGCTTGCGCTCGAAGATCTCGAGGGCGCGGAGGCGGAACTTCAGCATCCACTCGGGCTCGTTCTTCAGGAACGAGATCTCCCGCACGACGTCGGCGTTCAGGCCGCGCTTGGGCTCGAAGACGTAGTTCGCCGGGTCGTGCCAACCGAACTTGTACTGACCCAGATCGATATCGGGCGGCTTGGCAGTTGACACGGGCCCTCCCCGGTCGCGGAAGATCGGACGTTCGCTCTAAAGGATACGCGGATCGCCGTAAGAAGGTGAGCCGGCCGTCCCCGAGGTGCCGGAGGGCCGCGATCCGCCATCGCGCGACCGACAGGTTATCCGACCCCGCCCGGCTGGGTCAGGGTGCGTTCACCCTGCGCGGGCCGCTTCGTGCGGGAGTTCCTGATCGCGGAGATTGACTTCAACGGCCCGCG
>CALMEC010000313.1 GCA_937862675.1 uncultured Actinomycetes bacterium | reverse complement strand
AGCCAGGAGGACCACCAGGCCGAGAACTCCCGCAAGCTCATCGTCTCGATGTCGGGCGACGTCCGCGTGCTCGTCGTGAAGCTCGCCGACCGCCTGCACAACATGCGCACGCTCAGCTACATGAGCAAGAACAAGCGCATCCAGAAGGCACGCGAGACGCTCGACATCTACGCGCCGCTGGCACACCGCCTCGGTATCCACGCGCTGAAGTCGGAGCTCGAGGACCTCGCGTTCGCCGCGCTGCATCCGCGGCGCTACGCCGAGATCCAGCAGCTGGTCAACCAGCGCCGCGCGGATCGCGACGCGATGATCGCCGACGCCGGCGCCTTCCTCGACCGCGAGCTCCGCGACGTCGGCATCGAGCCCATCGAGATCACCGGGCGCGCGAAGCACATCTACTCGATCTACGAGAAGATGACCGTGCGCAGCAAGGAGTTCAACGAGATCTACGATCTGACGGCGCTTCGCGTGATCGTGGACTCGGTCAAGGACTGCTACGGCGCCGTCGGCATCATCCACTCGCTGTGGAAGCCGATGCCCGGACGGTTCAAGGACTACATCGCGATGCCCAAGTTCAACGGGTATCAGTCGCTCCACACCACCGTGATCGGGACCAGCGGCCACCCTCTGGAGATCCAGATCCGCACCCCGGAGATGCACCGGATCGCCGAGTTCGGTGTCGCGGCCCACTGGCTCTACAAGGACCGGCCGACGGGCGAGGGCTCCCCGGCATGGGTCGGCCAGATGATGGAGTGGCAGAAGGACACCAGCGACCCGGACGAGTTCATGGACTCGCTGCGGTCCGACCTCTACCAGGACGCCGTCTACGTCTTCACGCCGAAGGGCGAGGTGCTCGAGCTGCCGGTCGGCTCCACACCCATCGACTTCGCCTATGAGGTCCACACCGACGTCGGGCATCGCACCGTCGGCGCGCGCGTCAACGGCCGCATCGTGCCGCTGTCGCATCGTCTGCGTTCGGGCGATTTCATCGAGATCCTCACCAGCAAGGCCCCGCGCGGGCCGTCCCGGGACTGGCTGAACCTCGTCAAGACGAGCAAGGCACGTGCCAAGATCCGCGCCTTCTTCCGGCGCGAGCAGCGCGACGACGCCGAGCATCAGGGTCGCGACCTGTTGCACGAGCACCTGCGCAAGGCCGGCCTGCCCAACCAGAAGATCGCCGGGTCCCCGCTTCTCCACCAGGTCATCCAGGAGATGGGGTTCCGGAAGGCCGAGGACTTCTACATCTCGATCGGATCGGGACGCACGTCGGTCCAGACCGTCGTCAACAAGGTCATCGCCCGCCTGAAGCAGGGGGAGGGGGTCGACCCGAACCACGTGACGGCCGACCTGGAACGCCATCGGCAGCGCACGCGCACGGCCCAGCCGTCCAGCGACCTCGGTCTCTCCGTCGACGGCGTGCCGGATGTCCTCGTCCGTCTCGCCAGCTGCTGCAAGCCGGTTCCCGGCGACGACATCCTGGGGTACATCTCCATGGGGCGGGGCATCACGGTCCACCGCGAGGACTGCCCCAACGCCCAGGCCCTCCTCAAGAACCCGGAGCGCTTCACGACGATCTCGTGGGTGGGGCCCTCCCAGCGCAGCTTCAACGTCGAGATCGCGATCGACGGCTGGGACCGGCCGCGCCTCCTGGAGGACCTCTCGCGCACCGTGTCGGAGGCCGGGGCCAACATCCTCGTCGCGCAGTGCACGGTGGAGGACCAGATGGCCCGTGCCCGGTTCACGGTCGACCTCGGTGACGTCGAGGAGCTGAGGAGCCTCATCTCCGGACTGCGCAACCTGGAGGGCGTGTTCGACGCCTACCGTGTGACCCCGGGACTTTAGGGGAGCGACTCCATGGTCCCGCGGCGTGGCGCACCCCCCGGGTCGGGGCGACCGGCGATCCCGTCGCCCGTTCCGGCCGGACACCGAGCACGCCCGGCGCTCGAACCGGCATGCCCGACACCCCGCATCCGCCGTTGCCCCGTCACACATCCACGACCCGGCGGGATCAGCCGTCCCGCGCCCCGCCGGTGCCGTCCGGCCGGACGGCCCGTCGCAGTCCGGCCACAGCGGTCCTCACCGGGATCCGGTCACGCATGCCGGACGTCCCCGTGCCGGGGCGGAGGCGGCCGCCGCGCGGGTGCCCGCGATGCGGCTGCGTCCGGCCGGCCGGCTCCACCGGCGAGATCCGGGCCGCCGGGCACGCCGTGCAGGCGGCCGCGGGCGTCCGCCTCCCGCCCGAGGCGATCATCCGCTGATGCGAAGTGGCGCCTCCCGGATATCCGTGCTTGCGCGGGTCCTCATCGTCGTCCTCACGTGCGTCCTGGTGACCGTACCCGCGCGGGCGTCGGTGCAGGACGTCATCCAGGACTACGACGCCAACAACACCGTCATCAGCCGCTGCCACGACCTCGAGGACTACATCATCGCGAAGCGGGTGGCGCCCGGCCAGGGATACGGCGACGCGCTGGGCGCGATCGACGACGCCCTCGCCCAGCCGTCGCTGGTGGGGACGCCGGAGCATCCCTGCCCGGCCACCGCCGTGCCGGAGGGTTCGGACGGCGGGGGGTGGGGAGGTCGCAGCCTCGTCGTCGTGATCGTCCTCCAGGTGCTGATCCTCGGGGTGGTCCTCTGGATCGTCCGTGACGGCGTCCGCAGAGGGCTCGCACGGCTGCGGCGCGCCGCCGGGACCGTCCCGCCCCGGGTCGCGGTCCCCGTGGTGACGGTGGTGGCGATCGGAGCGGTGGTCCTGACCGTCCTGGGACTGCGCGGGCCGCCCCCGCCGACGGCGGAGGCCCTCGACATGGCGGTGCACGCACCGGTGGCCGCCCTGCAGGACGACCGTCTGGTCTCCGAGAGCCCGCGATCGTCGGCCTTCATCCGCACGCGCATGACGACGATGCGCGCTCTCGGCGCCCGGGCGATCCGTGTCGACCTGCGATGGGACCTGGTCGCCCGATCGCGGCCCGCCATGCCGACCGATCCCGGCGATCCGGCGTACGACTGGACGACCTACGACCGCATCGTCGCCGAGGCCGCCCGGGCGGGCCTGAAGGTGTCCTTCACCGTCTGGGGGACCCCGGACTGGGCCGCCGATCCCGGTGTGGCGGCCGTGCCGTCGGACCCGGCATGGGGCAACCGCCGCCCCGCTGACGCGGCGTGGTTCGGGGAGTTCGCACAGGCCGTCGTGTCGCGCTACGCACCGCGCGGCGTGACCGACTGGGAGGTATGGAACGAGCCGAACATCGACATGTTCCTGCGACCGCAGTACGAACGACAGGGCACCGAGTGGGTGGCCGTCGGTCCCCGTACCTACGCGGCTCTGCTGTCCGCGTTCACACGGGGCGCACGGGCCGCCGCCCCGGACGTACGCATCGTGTCCGGGGGCGTCGCTCCCGTCGGCGACAGCTGCGACATCCGCTGTTCCACCGCGGATGTCGGCGAGAGTCCCCATCGGCTCGGTCCCGCACAGTTCCTCCGTGCCCTCGCCGCGCTGCCGGAGGCCGCGGACGTCGAGGTCGTGGCGGCCCATCCCTACCCGTCCGGCCCCCCGCCGGCCGCCGGCGCACCCCGGCGCACCCGTCGCATCGACATGGACAACCTCGCGGACCTCGTGACGACCCTCGAGGCGACCACGTTCCGCGACCGTCCGATCTGGCTGACGGAGTACGGCTGGCAGACCACCCGCAGCCAGGCGCTGCGCTACACCGTGACCCCGGACGAACAGGCCGCCCGGGTGTCGCAGACGTTCGGGCTCCTCACCGGGTTCCCGACGATCCGGCGCGCCACCTACTACCTGCTCCAGGACAACGGTGCCTTCAACAGCGGCCTCTACTCCGCCGCCGCGGATGATGCCCTCAGCGCCCCCAAGCCCGCGGCCGATGCGTTCGCGCTGCCTCTCGCCCGGATCGCCGACGGCCCCGACGGCCGGGCCCGGCTGGTCGGGCAGGTCCGTCCCTCCCGAGGGGCGACGACCGCCGTCCTCGAACGCCGCACCGGAGACGGCTGGGCGACGCTGTCCTCGTTCAGGACGCGGGCGGACGGAACCTTCGCGGTCGCGGTCGACACCCATGGCGCCCGTGCGACACTGCGAGTCCGCTGGGACGACGGAAGCGGTTCCGAACGGGCGGGGGTGCCCCTCAGCGTCTCATGAGCGCGACGACGGCCGTCCGGCGGCGCATCGCCGGATGTGGCGTCCCTCCGACGAATCAGTACGGCCCGGGGGAGGTGATGACCGTCCCGGACCGGGGTATGAAGACATCCCCGCGCAGCCCGGGTTCCTGAGAACCGTCCGATTCGGGTGCTACCCTCGTCCGTCGTGGATAAATGGCTCGATCTCCTGACCCCGTCTGCGGCGGCGCTCGCGATTCTCTTCGCCGTCGCCCTCGTGATCCAGTCCATCCGCCACGGTCGTGCCCTTCGCCGGTTGGAAGGACGCTTGGCCGAGCGGGAGGGCGCCGGTGCGCGCGTCTCGCTGGACCGCCTGCGTGAACTGCAGCAGCGTCGTACGCCATCCGTTCCCGCCGAGATCCCCGATGCTGCGGTCGCCGATGCCGCGATCGCCGACGACGCGGATGACGTGCATGACGTGGAGGACCTGGAACCCGAGCGCCCCGTACGGACGGGCGCCCGCGGACCGCGGTGGCAGCCGATCGTCGCCGCCGTGGCCGTCCTCGCCGTGGTCGCCGGAACGGTGTCGTATCTCTTCCTGCGCGGGGACGACGGCAACGCCGCCAATGAGCCCACCACCACACTCGTCCAGACGGGCACGTCGACCGCGAACTCGTCCAAGACGCTTCCGACTCCAAACCAGGTCGTGACCACCGTGCCCGACACCCCGAAGAACCTGGCCGGCGGCAAGGGCGCATATGTCGTCAAGGTGCTGAACGGCACAGCCATCACCGGGGTCGCCGGATATCTCACGCCCAGGATCGGCCTCATGGGGTATCAGACGGTCGACCCCACCAACGCGGCGGCGAAGGACATTGCCAAGTCGTTCGTGGTGTACACGGACACGTCCAAGATCGATCTGGCCCAGAACCTCGCGAAGGACCTCGGCATCACCGAGATCCGCCCCCTGGACGGGGTGCAGCTCGACAGTGCCGACGACGCGGTCGGCGTCGACGCGCTGGTCGTCGTCGGCAACGACGCCCTGGCCCAGAAGTACCGTCCCTGAGACGCATCGGGGGTCCGGGTGCGTCTCCGGACCTTCCCGGTCGTGCACGCCCCTCCGGGGCCTTGCAAGCGTCGTCACGTCGCCGGCGGGGGGTCTCCGAGTGGGAGGGAGGCGGCCGGCGACGGAGAGCCCGGGACACGGGAACGACCTGCGGTCGCGCGTGCCACCCGGTCCTGGGATCCCGTGTGCGGTCAGTCCGCGGGTTCATCGGGTGGCGTTCCGAAGCCGCCTCCGCCGGGCGTCGCCACCACGAGGACGTCGCCCGCCCTCAGCGAGCCGCGCCACTTGGACGGAAGGACGGTCCCGTTCAGGCTGGTGACACCGGTGGCGCCCGCGCCGCCGCCCGCCGCCCCGGACGGTGACGTCCGGCGGCGTTCGGCCAGCACCGACACCTGTGCCGGCTCGAGCGTCTCGATGACGCGCTCGAGGCCGTCCCCGCCCCGGTGGAGGCCGGCGCCGCCGGTGCCGCGGCGGATGGCGTAGGTCCGCACGCGGAGAGGGAAACGGATCTCCAGCACCTCGATGGGCGTGTTGCGGGTGTTGCTCATGGCGACGTGGACGGCGGAGGGACCGTCGGCCGTCGGGGACGCCCCCTGCCCTCCGCCCAGGGTCTCGTAGTAGCTGAACGCGTCGGTCCCGATCACCACGTTGTTCATGGTCCCCTGGCCCTGGGCCGGCACGGGGAACCCCTGACCCAGGGCGGCGAGGAGGACGTCCACGATGCGGCTGGACGTCTCCACGTTGCCGGCGGCGACCGCGTGCGGCGGCCCGGCGTTGACGACGCTCCCGGACGGGGCGGTGATCCGGACGGGCGCGAA
>CALMEC010000312.1 GCA_937862675.1 uncultured Actinomycetes bacterium | reverse complement strand
CAGCGTTGAGGTCGTCGGATGCCGCGACGCGCGTGCTGGCCGCGGTCGGCTCGGCGTGCAGGCTTTGGGGCGCGGCCATCAGCAGACATCCCAGCGCCAGCGCGCTGACCGTCCGCTACGTGCACGGCCCGGGCGTGGACGAGGCCGTGGCGCCGCGATTGTTCGAGCCGTTCGTAACCGGCCGCGCCGAGGGCACAGGTCTCGGCCTCGCGATCGTGAAGCGGATGGTGGAGGCCGACGGCGGGAGCATCATCCTCGAGTCCGCCCACGGTGGGGGACTGGTCGTCGAGGTTGCCTATCCGTCGACGCCCTGTCCGGGGCCGGCGACCGGCCACGGAGGCGAGTCCGTGCGACCCGCATCACCCCGTCCGATGTGAGGTGACCGCCGACGGTGTCGCGAGTGGACTCGAGATGGAATCGCATCCCCTCACGAAGCGGCCCCCACCACATCGGTCTCCTCCGGATCGGCGACCGGTTCCGCCCGGGGAGGGGTGAGGGCCGCGGCGACGATGACCAGTGCGAACGCGGCGAGTCGCAGGAGGATGCCGGCGACCTCGTCGGGGAAGGGCTCGTCGAAGACGACGGACCCGGAGGCGATGGTGGTGATGTTGGCGGCCGCCGCCGTCACCGTGATCACGGGAACGGCCGGGCCGATCTGCAGGCTTCGCGCCGAGACGGTCATCCCCACGAGCGACGCGACCACGACCACCAGGACGAACGGGTTGAGAAGAGTCGCGACGAACCCGTCGTCCATGTGCCCGGTGAGCGCCTTGATGGCGACGTCGGAGGCGCCCCAGAGGAGGCCGGCGGAGACGCCCAGGGCCGGACCCCCGTTCGGCGTGCTCCGTGCCCAGACGGCGGTGCCCACCGCGACGATCATCGTGACGCCCGTGTAGGCGAGGAGAACGGGCGCGTCGTAGTGGTTGTGCGCGCCCTCTCCGGCCGCACCCTCCAGCGACGCGGCGAGGATGGCGAGGCCGAGCGCCGCCAGGGCGACGCCGATCCACTCCCGCCGTGAGACCGTGAGACCGAAGATCCGGTCGGCGAACACCGTGAGGAACACGAGGCCGCCGGCGATGACGGCCTGCCCGAGCGAGATGGGGGCGAGGGCCAGGGCGGCCACGTGGAAGCCCCAGGATCCGACGGCCACCAGGATGCCCGCGGTGTACCAGGGGGACCGGAACAGGAGCAGCGACGAACGGATCGGACGCGACGCCTCGATCCGCGGGGCGTCGACCGCCCCGCGGTGCTTCATGAGGAAGCCGACCACCGACGTGACGGCGGTCATGACCGCGAAGGCCAGGCCCAGGAGAACGAGGGGGTCCATCGGCATGGATGTTCCCAGATGGGCCCCGGGACCACGCGACGGACGTGGCGCCGTGGGGCCATGGGTAGTGTCCCCGCATGCGTCTTCTCCGAATCTCCTCCGTCCTCGCCGTCTCCGCGGCCGTCATCCTCGTCACCGGGTGCGGCGACGACGGTGACTCCACCAGCACGACCGTCCGTGGGGATGCGACGGCGCTCACCTCGCCGATCGCCGCGATCCAGGACGACCGCGTCCTGCACGACCCGCCGGCCGGTCAGGACCGCGCCGCGTTCCTGGACGAGCGCATGGCGTACATGGCCTCCGTGGGCGGGGCGGTGACCCGTGTGGACCTGCTCTGGAGCCTGGTGGCCGCATCCCGGCCGGCGGATGCGGAGAACCCGGATGACCCGGCATACGACTGGAGTCGCTACGACGCCATCGTCGACGCCGCGAACCGGCACGGCCTGAAGGTCGAGTTCACCGTC
>CALMEC010000311.1 GCA_937862675.1 uncultured Actinomycetes bacterium | reverse complement strand
AAGACGACCATGGACGCCACGGTGTGCGTGCCGCCGAGGTTGCTGATGTCGTAGCACTCGATCCGGACGGGCGGCGCCGGCAGACCGAGCGCGTCCTGCAGCTCGGTCAGGGCGTCGCGTCGCCGGGCGACCTCCCCATCATGGCGCCGGCGGTCCTGGTCGACGGCGAAGCGTGCGTTGCGCTCGGCGAGTTCGGAGAGACGCCGTTTGTCGCCGCGTTCCGCGTGCCGGACCTCGACACGGCGTCCCCGGCGGGCGGTGAGGAGCTCCGTGAGGGCGGTCATGTCCGCCCCTCGGGGGGCGATGACGAGCGGCGGGATGACCATGGCGAGCGTGTAGTACTCGATGGCGAACGCCTCCAGGATGTCCGCCGTGTCATCGTCCCCGGACAGCTCCATGTGGAACGACTGGCGATCCTGCATGACTCCGTCGCGGACCTGCAGCACCTGGACGTTGGCCGCGTCGCCCTCGGTCGCCACGCCGATGACGTCCATGGTGCCGAGCGACTCCCCTTTGGCCAGCTGGCGCTCCATGAGGTGGCGGACGGCCGCCAGCCGGTTTCGGTGGATGGCGGCCTGCTCGAAGCGCTGCTCCGCCGCGGCCGTCCGCATCTCGTCCTCCAGTTCCCGCTCAAGGCCCCGGTAGCGCCCGGAGAGGAACGCGATGATCTGCTCGATGAGATGCGCGTAGTCCTCGCGGCTGATCTCCCCGATGCACGGCGCCAGGCACCGTTTGATGTGGAAGTCGAGGCACGGGACGCCGCTGGAGCGCCCGGGCTCCGGCCCCTCGCAGGGACGCGACGGGAAGATCCGCGCGAGCGCGTTCAACGTCTCACGTGTCTTGGCGGCGTTGGAGAACGGCCCGAAGTACACCCGGTCCCGGCGGTGGCGTTCGCGGGTGAAGTACACCCGGGGGAAGGCCTCGTCCATGCTGATGGCGATGTAGGGGTAGCTCTTGTCGTCGCGCAGGCGGATGTTGAACGGCGGGCGGTGCCGTTTGATGAGGTTGGCCTCGAGGATCAGGGCCTCGCTCTCGGAGGAGGTGACCATCACCTCGACACGGTCGATGTGATCGACCATCTCCCCTGTGCGGGCGTGGGCGTCGGGGCGCGGACGGAGCGAATGGGGATCGCTCTCCGTCAGCGGCGCGCGGAAGTACGAGAGCACGCGTCGCCGAAGTGACTTCGCCTTGCCCACGTAGAGGACCGTGTCCGACTCGTCCCGGTAGACGTACACGCCAGGGCGGTCGGGAAGGGCCGCAAGCTGGGATCGGATCTGAGGGTTTGCGGCCATACCAACGAGTATAGGTCGGTCGTCCACAGGCCCGACGTGAGCCGCGGGCATCCAGGCCGGCGAGAACGTGACACGGCGACGGGCCCCGCCGGCGGGATGCCCAGGGCCTCTGCCGGCGGTCGCCACCCCCGCCCTGCGCCCCGGCCCGCGTAGATGCCGCTGTCCAGGTCCATGTCGAGGCCCCAGGCGCGCGAGCCGGCGAAGCGCCCCCATCCGGTAA
>CALMEC010000310.1 GCA_937862675.1 uncultured Actinomycetes bacterium | reverse complement strand
CTTGTTCGCCGCGATCGACGCCCCGGTGCCCGACCAGCAGAGCACGACGCCCCGGTCGGCGCGCCCCTCGGCCACCTCGCGGGCGGTCGCGGCGCTCGCCGCGACCCACTCCTCGTCGCCTCCGGCCAGGGGTCCGTGAAGGCTCAGCTCGTGCCCTGCGTCCCGCAGCAGGGCCACGAGATCGTCGGTCAGCGGCGTGACCTCGTCCGAGCCGATGGCGATCCTCACCCTCCGACCTCCTCCGTCGTGCTCTCGCTAATCTCGCACGCATGATCATCCGCGGAGGGACCTTCGGCCCGGTGGCCACCAACACCTACGTCATCGCCACCGAGCAGGGCGGCGAGGCGATGATCGTCGATCCGGCGGCCGGCAGCGAGCCATGGGTTCGCGAGACGCTCTCACGGCTCGATGCGACCCCGGTGCGGGTCCTGAACACCCACGGTCACTGGGACCACGTCGTGGAGAACCACGTCTGGGGGGCCGAGGGCCTTCCGGTGTGGGTCAGTTCCGCGGACGCCGACTGGCTGGAGGCGCCCGCGCCGTTCAACCCGGCGCTCTTCGGCTTCCCCCCGCCGACCCCGGGCGTCGTCCCGGCCCGTCTCCTGGAGGACGGCGACACGGTCGAGCTGGGCGAGATCGCGTTCACGATGCTGTCGACGCCCGGCCACTCCCCCGGATGCATGGTCGCCCACGACCCGTCCACCGGCGTCGCCATCGTCGGAGACCTCGTCTTCGCCCAGGGCATCGGGCGCACCGACTTCCCTCGCAGCGATCCCGCGGCGATGATGCGAAGCCTCGAACGGGTCTTCGCCGAGGTCCCCGGTGAGACGCTCATCTTCCCCGGCCACGGCCCGTGGAACGTCACGCTCGAGTCCGCGGAGCCCTTCGCCAGGATGTTCATGTGACTCTGACGCGCGAATCCGTCATCGACGTGCTGCGGAACGTCCTGGACCCCGAGCTCCACCGGAGCATCGTGGACCTGGGGATGGTCGGCGACGTCGCGGTCGACGACGACCGGGTCAGCGTGACGATCAAGCTGACGGTCGCCGGATGCCCGCTCAAGGCCGAGATCCAGCGTCGTGTCTCGGAGGCGGTGTCGCCCCTGCCCGGCGTCGGAACCCTCCACGTCGCCCTCGACACGATGACCCCGGATGAGCGCAGCGGCATCCGCGGCGGGCTCATCGGACGCGAGCACCGCGGATCACCGTTCACCGAGGGCGCCCGTACACGGGTCATCCTCGTGGCCTCGGGCAAGGGCGGGGTCGGCAAGTCCAGCATCACCGCCAACCTCGCCGCGTCCCTCGCCGCGAGCGGCAACACGGTGGGCCTGCTGGACGCCGATGTCTACGGGTATTCGATCCCCCGCATGATGGGGACCAATCGCACCCCCGTCATGCTGGACGACGATCTCATCCTCCCCGTCGAGGGGCACGGGGTGCGGATCATGTCGGTGGGCTTCATGGCGAGCGACAACCAGCCGGTCATCTGGCGCGGCCCGATGCTGCACAAGGCGCTCACCAGCTTCGTCACCGAGGTGTTCTGGGACGACCCGGACTACCTCCTCGTCGATCTTCCCCCCGGGACCGGGGACGTCAGCCTGTCGCTCGCCAATCTGGCGCCGACCGCGCAGATGCTCATCGTCACCACCCCGCAGCTGGCCGCGCAGCGGGTCGCGAAGCGCGCCGCGACGATGGCGGCACGGGTCAACCTCGACGTCATCGGCGTCGTCGAGAACATGAGCTGGTTCGAGGCGCCCGACACCGGTGTCCGTTACGAGATCCTCTCCGGAGGCGGCGGCGCGGCGCTGGCCAACGAGCTCCACGTGCCGCTTCTGGGGCAGGTCCCGATGGAGTCGGATGTGGCGCGCGCCGGCGACGAGGGCACGCCCGTGGTGCTATCGCGACCGGACTCGGCCGCCGCACGTGCGCTGGAGGACGTCGCCGCCAGCATCATGCGGGTGGCACCGGTCCACGCGATCGCCTGATCCCGTCCGCGCGGACTCGGACACCGATGGTCAGGGTGGTGTCCTTTCCGAGGTGTCCGATGACTGTCCTGGGGTGGGCGGGTGGATATGGGGCGCATCCGCGCCACCGGGGGCACGAAGCACGCCGCGAATTCCGTGGAACCACACCAACTAGAGTCTATCCTCAAGGGTCGACGGATCGTGCGGCGACCGATGGCTCGACCAATAGTGCGTTCGGTGTGCCGGGAAGTCTGGTCGGCGGAAGGGATCTCCCCGTGCACCCATACTCCGACGACATCGCATGACGGCCCCCGACCGGCGTGTCCGCGTCTTCGCCCCCTCCACCTGGACGGGCGACCGGACCCTGCGCGATCTGCTTCGCATGGAGACGACCGGCGGTATCCTCCTCCTTGTGGCCGCTGCGGCGGCCATGATCTGGGCGAACCTCCCGTGGGGCGATGCCTACGAGGCGCTCCGGGACGCGCGGATCGGGCCGGACATGATCACGCTCGGACCGGTGGACATCCGGCTGGGATTGTCGGCGGCCGACTGGGCGGCGGACGGCCTTCTCGCGATCTTCTTCTTCGTCGCGGGGATCGAGGTCAAGCGCGAGTTCGTGACGGGCGACCTTCGGGAGCCGCGCCGGGCGATCGTACCGATCGTGGCGACCGTCGGCGGTGTCCTGACGCCGGCGATCCTCTACCTGGTCATCACGGCCTCCGACACCTCGGCACGCGTCGGGTGGGCCGTGCCGGCGGCCACCGACATCGCGTTCGCCCTCGCCGTGCTCGCGGTGGCCGGTTCGCATCTGCCGGGCGCACTCCGCGCCTTCCTCCTCACCCTCGCGGTGATCGACGACCTCATCGCGATCATCGTCATCGCGGTGATGTTCACCGACGACGTCTCCCTTTGGTGGCTGGCGGCCTCGATCCCGCCCCTCGTCGCGTTCGCCGTAGTGGCACGTCGCGACCGCCGCTGGTGGTGGGCACTCCCCCTCCTCGGCGCCCTCACGTGGCTGACGATGCTCGAGTCGCACGTCCATGCCACCGTGGCGGGGATCCTCCTCGGCCTGTCGCTTCCCGTCTCGCGACGCACCGTCGCCGGGCACCGGGAGGAGCGTTCGGTCGGTGAGGTCATGGCCCATGCCGTCTCGCCGTTCTCCGCCGGGATCGCCGTGCCGGTGTTCGCCTTCCTCGCCGCCGGTGTCGGGATCTCCGGACTCGGATCCGTCACGTCCATCGCGTCGGATACCGTCGTCCCCGGAATCGTCGTGGCCCTCGTCGTCGGCAAGCCCCTCGGGATCGCCGGGGGCGCCTGGGTCGCCGCCCGCTTCACCCGGGCCGAGCTGGACGAGTCGCTCTCCTGGTCCGACGTGGTCGGCGTGGGGTTCGTCGCCGGGATCGGCTTCACGGTGTCACTTCTCGTCGGGGAGCTGGCCTTCGGACACGGGACCGAACGCACCGGTCACGTGAAGCTCCCCGTGCTCGTCGGATCCGTCATCGCCGCGGTCATCGGCGCCGCGATCCTCCGGGTGCGCG
>CALMEC010000309.1 GCA_937862675.1 uncultured Actinomycetes bacterium | reverse complement strand
CCCCGGCAAGGTCCTCGTGAAGCTCCGCCCCGCGGCGTTGTCGTCGCTCCGCCGGAAACTGCCCCGCGGCAGCCTCGTGGTGTCGGCCACGAACGGCAAGACGACGACCTCGCGTCTCATCGTGGACGCCGTGCGGCAGGGTGGCGGCCCGATGGTCACCAACCCGAGCGGCGCGAACCTCGTCTCCGGGGTCGCCACGGCCCTGCTCGACGCGCCGTCCGACGCGGACGCACTGGGTCTGTTCGAGGTGGACGAGGCCGCCCTGCCCGCCGTCGTCGACGCCCTCCGCCCGCGTGTGACCCTGTTCCGCGATCAGCTCGACCGCTACGGAGAACTGGAGCACCTGATCGCGGGCTGGCGGCGCATGCTGGCCGACGCGCCGGACGACGCCGTCGTCGTCCTGAACGCCGACGATCCCGGCATCGCGCAGCTGGCCGACGCCCACCCCAACGTCACCTTCTTCGGCATCGACACCACCGATGTCGCGCTGACGGACCTCCCCCACGCTGCGGACTCCACACGGTGCCGCCGCTGCGGCGACCAGCTGGTCTACGACGCCGTCCTCCTCGGCCACCTCGGCCACTGGCGCTGC
Source organism: uncultured Actinomycetes bacterium (assembly GCA_937862675.1). Classification (GTDB taxonomy): domain Bacteria; phylum Actinomycetota; class Thermoleophilia; order Miltoncostaeales; family Miltoncostaeaceae; genus CALMEC01. The sequence continues at coordinate 8,393 of CALMEC010000309.1, read as the reverse complement.
GACGCGTGCGGATGGAGCCGCCCGACACCCGACGTGGCCGCGACGGCCGTGACGCTCGACGGCTTCGACGGTCTCTCCGTCACCCTCCGGTCCCCCGGCGGGACGGTGGAGATCCCCCGCCTCGCGCTACCGGGACTGCACAACGCATACAACGCCACGGCCGCGACGGCGGCAGCGCTCGCCCTGGACATCCCGATCGCCGACATCGAGCACGGCCTGGCGGAGAGCCGGGCGGCGTTCGGCCGCTCGGAACGTGTGCGGCTCAACGGTCGCGATCTGGTGCTCCTGCTCGTCAAGAACCCGACCGGCGCCAACGAGATCGTCCGGACGCTGCAACTCGATCCCGAGCCGCTCGACCTCGTCCTCATCCTCAACGACCGTACGGCCGACGGCCGCGACGTGTCGTGGATCTGGGACATCGACTACGAGCCGCTTCTGCCCCGCATCCGTCGGCTCACCGTCGCCGGGGACCGCGCGTACGACCTCGCGCTGCGCTTCCGGTACGCCGGGTTCGACATGGATCGTCTCTCGGTGGAACCCGGTGGCCTGGCAGCCGTCGAACACGCCTCGGCGCAGGCGCCGGAGGGACGACCGGTATATGTCCTTCCGACATATACCGCCATGCTGGCGCTGCGTCGCGGTCTGCAGAGCCGAGGTGCAGTGGAGGCCTTCTGGAATGAGCGATGACGCCGTCCGCGTGGAGCGCACGACCGGCACGCCGGCCGGCCGTTTCGCCCTCGAGCACGCCCACTACGCGGAGGACCTCGACCACTGGCGCGCGATCGCCCGTGACGCCGGCGGCGAGGTGCTCGATCTGGGTGCCGCCACGGGCCGCGTCACGCTCGCCCTCGCGCGTGACGGACATCACGTGACGGCGGTCGATCACGATCCCGGCATGATCGACCAGATCATCCTCGCGACGAGGATCGAACGGGACCTCGCCGGACACGTCGACGCGGTCGTGGCGGATCTCCGCACGCTCGACCTGGGACGCCGGGACCCGGCCGCGATCCTCCCCATGAACACCCTCCAGGCGTTCGTCGCACCCGACGACCGCCGTGCGGTGCTCCGGAACGTCCGCGGCCATCTCGAGCCCGGCGGCCTCTTCGCCTTCGACGTGGTCATGGCCGATCTCGCCGCACTCACGGACATCGTCGGCGAGGTCATCCCGGGGGTCGTCCACCACGATCCGTCCGGGGTGACGCTGCGTCACGGCGCGAGGTTCGAGGACGTCGACCCCGGCACGGGGACGGTCCGGTTCACGATCCTGATCGACGACGGCGGGACCCGGTACGAGCGGGAGCACGAGGTGCACCTGTTCTCCCCGTCCGAGCTCGTGGAGCTTCTCGCGGAAGCCGATCTGCGTGTCCTCGCCGTGCACGGCGACTTCGACGGGGCACCCCTGGACGACATGTCCGAACGACAGGTCTACCGTTGCGAGGCCGCATGACGCCCATCCGCCTGGTCCACCTCTATCCACGTGAGCTCAACATCTACGCCGATCGCGGCAACCTCGCGGTCTTCGCCCGGCGCACGGCGTGGAGGGGCATCGACCTGGAGGTGGTCGAGGTCGGGCACGGCGACCCGCTTCCCGCGGACGGCCACATCTACTACCTCGGCGGCGGGCAGGATCGCGACCAGGCCATGGTGGCCGAGGACCTCGCGCGCACGAAGGGACGCGAGCTCATCGCCCGTGTCGACGACGGCGCCGTCCTCTTCGCCGTCTGCGGCGGCTACCAGCTGGCGGGTCACGGCTACACCGGGGTGACCGGTGAGCGCATGCCCGGCATCGGCCTTCTCGACGCCGACACCATCGCCGAGCCGACCCGGCTGATCGGCGACATCGTCATCGCGGCCGACTCAGACGGCGGCACCCACACAGTGGTCGGATTCGAGAACCACGCCGGACGCACCCGGCTGGGACCCGACGCCCGACCGCTCGGCACGGTGGTGACCGGAAACGGGAACAACGGTCAGGACGGGACCGAGGGCGCGGTCCGCGACCGGGCGATCGGCACCTACCTCCACGGCCCGCTGCTCCCGAAGAACCCCTGGCTGGCCGACCGGATGCTTGCATGGGCCATCGAGTTCGCGACGGGCGACGCGGTGACGCTCGACCCCCTGGACGACGACATGGAGACCGCCGCGCACGCGGCGGCCGTCGCCCGCGCGCGTGAGCCCAATCGCTCCTGAGACGACGGCGGCCGTGCCCCGGACACGCCCTGCTCCCGGTGGCGGGAGGGGCGCCGATGAGAACCCGCGCCGACCGTGGTCTGGACACACCGAGGTGACCACGGGGCACGTATCACGGGAGGCGACGCGATGAGACCACTTCGCTATTCGATCAACATCACGCTCGACGGCTGCTGCCATCACGAGGCGGGGATCCCGCCGGACGAGGAGTCGATGCGCCACTGGACCGCCGAGATGGAACGCGCTGACGCGGTGCTGTTCGGCCGTGTGACCTACGAGATGATGGAGTCGGCGTGGCGGAGGCCCGCGACGGGCACGTGGCCCGACTGGATGGACGACTGGGAGGTCCCGTTCGCCGAGGCCATGGACCGGGTGAAGAAGCACGTCGTCTCGAGCAGGCTGAGCGGGGTCGACTGGAATGCCGAGCTGGTGTCCGGCGACCTCGGGGACGCCGTACGGCGACTCAAACGGGAACCCGGTGAGGGCCTGTGGGTGGGCGGCGTGACGCTCCCCCTGGCACTGGCGGACCTGGGCCTGATCGACGAGTACGAGTTCGTCGTGCAACCGGTCCTCGCCGGGCACGGGCCGACGTTGCTCGCCGGCCTGCGCGAGCGCATCCGGCTCGAGCTCGTGGACCGCCATGAGTTCCGGTCGGGGGCGGTCGCCCTGCGATACCGGCCGACGCGTGCCGATTCACCGGGCAGCTGACAGCGCCGGTGTCAGACACCTGGCACGCGGCCGCCGATCGCGATCCCGACCCCCTGGACGACGACATGAACACCGCCGCACGCACGGGGCCATCGCCCGCGCGCGTCAGCCCGACGGCTGCCACGGGGTGAGACTGCCATCGGACGGTCCGCGAGCTCCCTGTCCGCCCCGCACCTCGCTCCCGTTTCGGACCGGGCTTCTCTCCCGATCCAGACCACGCGCTGCCGTCGTGGGCCGATCGGGAACCGGTTCAGGGCTCCGCGGAAACCGCGGTCTCAACGATTCGACGCTCCAGGAGGACCGACTCGCTCCGTCAGCTGTGTCGACCGACGGGGTGAACCGTGAGCGCGCCCCGTCAGCGGCCCGACGAGCCGAACCCCTGGCTGCCGCGTCCGTCCGACTCCGGGAGCTCGTCGACCTCCACCAGATCCAGGACCGGGCACGGGACGACGACCAGCTGGGCGATCCGATCGCCGGCCGCGATGGACACGGTCTCGTCGCCGTGGTTGACGAGGACGACGATGAGCTCGCCGCGATAGCCGGAGTCGATCAGCCCGGGGGCGTTGGCCACGGTGAGCCCGTGCCGTCGCGCCAGCCCGGAACGGGGCACGACCAGCCCGGCCCAGCCGCCGGGCACGGCGACGGCGATCCCCGTCCCCACGGCCGCCCGTTCATGCGGACCGATGAGCGTCGCCTCGAGGGCGGCCAGGTCGAGACCGGCGTCGCCCGGGTGCGCACGGCGGAGGGCCTGGGCGTCCGCATGGAGACGGCGGACGTTCAGCACCGGGAGGTCAGACAAGCGCGGAGATCCGCTCGGCGGCCTCGTTGAGACGGTCGTCGTCGATGGTGAGGCTCATGCGGACGAACCCCTCACCGCTGGCACCGTACGCGGATCCCGGCGAGATGACGACCGACGCCTCCTCAAGGACCCGCTCGGCGAAGCCGGCCGACGTCTGTCCCGCCGGCACCCGGGCCCACAGGTAGATCGTCCCCTTCGGGGGATCGACGTCGAGACCGATCGCGCGCAGGGCGGCGACGAGCGTGTCGCGACGGCGCGTGTAGACGGCGCACATCTCGTCGACCGACGACTGATCGGACAGGAGGGCCGCGACGCTCGCCTCCTGGACGGCCTCGAACATGCCGCTGTCGATGTTCGTCTTGAGCTGCCAGTAGTCGCCGACCAGGTCCGGGTTGCCGACGACCGCGCCGGAGCGCCACCCGGTCATGTTGTAGGTCTTCGAGAGGGAGAACACCTCGAGGCCGACGTCCTTCGCCCCCGGGGTCGCCAGGAAGGACGGCGCACGGTACCCGTCGTACGTGATCTCGGAGTACGCGTTGTCGTGGACGACGATGATGTCGTTCGCCCGCGCGAACTCGACCAGGCGCTCGAAGAAGTCATCCTCGATGACGGCGCCCGTCGGGTTGTTGGGGTAGTTGACATACATCAGCTTCGCGCGGCGCCGGACGTCCGCGGGGATCGCGTCCAGATCCGGCTGGAAGCCCAGCTCCGGGACGAGCGGCATGGCCACGGGCTCGGCGCCGGCGATGATGGGCCCGCTGGTGTAGACGGGGTAGCCGGGATCGCTGGCCAGCGCGACGTCGCCCGGGTCCAGGAACGCGAAGTTGAGGTTGGCGATCGCCTCCTTGGCCCCCAGGGCCGGGATGATCTCCGTTGCGGGGTCCAGGGAGACGCCGAAACGCCGGTCGTAGAACGTCGCGATCGCGTCGCGGAAGCTGTCGCGCCCGCGGTTCGAGGGATAACGGTGGGTGCCGGGGTCGCGCGCGGCGTCCACGAGCGCGTCGACCACGACGCCGGGGGTCGGGAGATCCGGGTCGCCGATGCCCAGAGAGATGATGTCGACCCCCGCGGCCCGCTTGTCGGCGATCCGCCGCTCGAGCTGTGCGAAGAGATACGGGGGGAGCTGACCCAATCGGGTCGCGGCGCGGTCGCTGCTCATCGAGCCTCCAGACGTACGGACAGGGCCGGGGACAGTACCCCTTCGAAGAGCAGTTCGGCCGGGCCGGTCATGGTCACCCCGAGGTCCTCGTCCACGTCGATCTCGAGGTCTCCGCCGGCCAGGTGCACCGTGACCGGTGGACGGCGGCCGGCGAGCCGCACCGCCGCGACGGCGGAGGCGCAGGCACCGGTGCCACAGGCCATGGTCTCCCCGACCCCGCGCTCCCAGACGCGCATCGTGATCTCGGACGCCCCGTCCAGGCGGATGAACTCGACATTGGTCCGGTCCGGGAAGCGCGGGTGGTTCTCGATGCCGGGCCCGGCCTGCCGCACGACCGCGTCGGGGTCGTCGTGGACGATGACGGCGTGCGGATTGCCCGTCGTGACATGCACGAACTCGAACTCGCCGCGGTCCGTCGTGAGCCGCTCGAAGCCCTCTCCGGCCGGAAAGACGGCCCTCCCCATCTCGACGCGCACGCGGTCGTCGGGCAGGACCCGGACGCGCACCGGGCCGCCGCCCGTCATGATGACGCCGTCCGCGGGGAGGTCACCCCGGCGCGCCAGGTGACGGGTGACCATCCGGATGCCGTTTCCGCAGTTCTCGGCGATGCTGCCGTCGGGGTTCCAGACCGTCATCCGGGGATGACCGTGATCGGTGTCGACCTCGAGGATGCCGTCGCCGCCGACGCCGAAGTGGATGTCGCAGAGCAGGGCGGCGCGCTCGGGCGTCAGGCGGGTCTGCCAGTCGTCCCGCCGGACGATCAGATAGTTGTTGCCCAGGCCCTGCCACTTCTCGAATCGCATCGGCGGCAAGGGTACTCCATCCGGCCCCCTCGCAGGGCCGGTCACGTCACGTGCGCGAGCACGGCGGGGACGTGGTCCTCCGGCTCGTCGTCACCGAGGTCGACGGTGACGATGCCGGGCGTCTTGCGGATCCACGTGTCCTGGGCCCGTGCCAGGCGGCGGGTGCGGATGATCAGCCGTTCCCGGAGACCCTCTGCGGAGAGGTCACCGGCGAGGTGGAGAGCGACCTCCCTCATCCCGATGATCTGTGCCGCCGCCCGTGACAGGTCCGTGCGGGACGCGGCGGCCGCGAGTTCCTCCACGAGACCGTCGGCGATCTCCCGGTCGACGCGCCGTTCGATGCGGCGATGGAGGACCGCGCGCGGGCGTGTGAGGCCGACGATCGTCGTCGGCCGGCGGGTCGCACCCGACCACAGGGCGCCGGAGTCCGGCTGTTCCCGTCCGATCCGGGCCAGAGCCAGGGCCCGCACGACACGGCGCGGGTTCGTCGCGTCGATCCGCGACGCCGTCTCCGGCGACCGCTCCCGCAGTTCGGCCACGGCGGCGGGAAGGTCGTCGGCGACCAGGCGCTCCACGTCCCGCCGCACGTCGGCGGGCGGCTCGGGCGGGAAGTCCATGTCCGTGAGCGCCGCGCGCACGTACAGACCGCTGCCCCCGCTGACAACGGGTGGGATCCCCGCGGTCGCCAGATCGTCCACGATCCGATGGGCCCGGCGGGCGTAGTCGGCGACGGTGCTGGTCGCGTTCAGATCCAGGTCGCGCACCATGTGGTGGGGGACCTCGCTCCGCTCACGCGCCCCGGGGGTGTCCGCCGCGATCTCCAGGCCGACGTAGCGCTGGAAGGGATCGGCCACGATGATCTGACCGCCGACGGCCCGTGCCACCGCATGCGTGATCGCTGTCTTCCCCACCGCGGTCGGCCCCACGACGGCGATCACCCGCGCCGGGATCACAGCCGGGCCCGTGGTCGGACCGGTCGGCGTCATGGCCGCCGTCAGCCGGTGGCGACGGCGACGTCGACCCGGTGACCGGACAGCGTCGTCGACGTCGCCGCGGCGATCCGGACGGTGACGAACTCCCCGGGCCGGGCGATGCCGTCGAAGTTGACGGCGATGTTCTGGCGCAGCCGCCCGCGCAGACGGGCGGGATCGGTGCGGGACGGCCCCTCGACGAGCACCTCCCGGTCCGACCCGACGAACCGCGCGGTACGCCGCGCCGCCGTGCGCTGGACGACCTCGACCAGCGCCTGCATGCGCTCGCGCTTGACCTCGGGCGTCACGTCGTCGGCCATGACGTCATGGGCCTCGGTCCCCGGACGCGGCGAGTAGAGGAACGTGTAGGCGCCGTCGAACCCGACCTCCTCCACGAGCGACAGCGTCTCCGCGAAGTCCGCGTCGGTCTCGCCCGGGAAGCCGACGATCAGGTCGGTGGTGATCGACAGGTCGGGGATGGCGTCCCGCAGCCGGCCGACCAGATCGAGATAGCGCCCCCGGTCATAGGTGCGGCGCATCGCCTTGAGGACGCGGGTCGCCCCCGACTGTGCGGGGAGGTGCACGTGCTCGCAGACGGCGGGCACCTCCGCCATCGCGGCGATCACGTCGCGCTTCATGTCCTTCGGATGCGGGCTGGTGTAGCGCAGACGCCGGATGCCGTCGATCTCGCCGACGGCGCGGAGCAGTGCGGCGAAGTCGGTGCGCTCCTCGCCGCGGAGATCGCGACCGTAGGAGTTCACGTTCTGACCGAGGAGGGTGACCTCACTGACGCCGTCCGCCGCGAGGCGGCGGATCTCGTCGACGACGTCCTCCTGGAGGCGGCTCCGCTCGCGTCCGCGGACGCTCGGGACGATGCAGTACGAGCACACCGAGTTGCACCCGACGCTGATCTGCACCCACGCCTGGTGATCCCGCTCGCGCCGGGTCGGCAGCGTCGCCGCGAAGTTCCCGTCGAAGCTGAAGGCGCCGATGGAGTGGAGGCGCTCGCGGGCGACGAGCTCACCGAGCCGGGTCACCTCACCGGGCCCGAACGCGATGTCCACGAAGGGGAACTGCGTGAAGACCTCGTTCTTCTGGCTCTGGGCCCAGCATCCCCCGACGGCCACGATCACGTCCGGACGTTCACGTTTGATGCGGCGCGCGTCGCCCAGGTTGCCGAAGAAGCGGTCATCCGCGCTGGCCCGGATGGTGCAGGTGTTGAACACGACGAGGTCCGCGTCATCGCGCTCCTCCGCGCGGTCGTAGCCGATCGACTCGAGGAGCCCCCGCATCCGCTCCGAGTCGTGTTCGTTCATCTGGCACCCGAATGTGGTGAGGTGATACTTCATGCGCGTAGTCTGCCAGGGGTATCGAGCCCGGCGACGACGACCGCAGATCCGTGACCCAGACGAACGCACCCACCGAATACGACTTCTCCGGACTCCCCTCCCCGGCGGCGTCCGCCGACGGCCCCGCCACGCGCGGGACCCGCCTGCTGCTCCTGCTGATGGCGCCGGTGCTCGGACTGCTGTCCACGGGGCTCGGCGTCGTGCTCCGCGCCTTCGCCGACCACGACATCGCGTCGACGGCCTCCGACGCGCAGGCCGCGCTCGTCGCATGCACCGGCGGGGACACCTGCACGCCCGCGCAGACCGCCAGCGAGATCGTCTACCTGGCACGCGACACCGGCAGCGCGGCCCTCCTGGTCGGCGCCGGCCTCATCGCCGCAGGCCTCACCCTGGTCGTCTGGAACGCCCTGC
>CALMEC010000308.1 GCA_937862675.1 uncultured Actinomycetes bacterium | reverse complement strand
CAGGAGGATGTCGAGGTCGATGGTGCGGGGGCCCCAGCGAACCTGTCCGCGCCGGCCGAGATCGCGCTCGATGGCCTTGAGGACCGTGAGCAGCGCCGGCGGCTCGCCGTCGAACACCAGGTTGCACGCCGCGTTGAAGAACTCCGGCTGGTCGACCTTGCCGAGGGGCGACGTGCGATAGACCCCGCTCACATCGCCGACGCGGGCACCCCGCCGGTCCATCTCCAGCAGGGCCCGCCGCATGGTGGCCACGGGATCGCCCAGATTTCCGCCCAGACCGACCCAGTAGGTCATCGTGACCTCCGGACGATCACGGACGCCTGCCCGCCGTGGTCCAGGCGGAGGTCCGGCTTCGCGATCGTGACGGCGACCCGCGTGACGCGGTCATCCTCCAACACGCGCTCGGCGATGATGCCGCCGAGACGCTCGAGCAGGTCCACGGGCTCCCCCTCCACCGCCGATCCCACCAGCGCGACCAGCGCCGTGTAGTCGACCGTGTCGTCGAGGCGGTCCGTGCGGGCCGCGTCCATTCCGCGCAGCTCGAGTTCGAGGTCGACGGTGAAGTGCTGCCCGAAGCGGCGTTCGTCCTCCTCGACCCCGTGATGGCCGAATCCGGTCATACCGGTCAGCCGGATCGTGATGCCGTCGCTCATCGCGTCCCCCCGTCGGTCTCCGTCCACACCCGGAGGGCGTCGACCGTCTCCCGGACGTCGTGGACGCGGAGGATGTCCGCACCCCCCGCGACGGCGCGCAACCCGGCGGCCAGTGACGCCGGCAGGCGATCGGAGACGTCGCGTCCCAGGAGATCGCCGAACATCCGCTTGCGCGACACGCCCACCAGGACGGGCACGCCCAGCGAGCGCAGCTCCGCGATGTTCGCCAGCAGCGCGATATTGTCGGAAAGACGCTTTCCGAAGCCGATCCCGGGATCGACGACGATCGCGGACTCGTCCACGCCGGCGCGCACCGCGGCCGCCACGCGCTCTGCGAGGAACGCACGGACCTCCGCCACCACGTCCTCGTAGTGCGGCGTGTCCTGCATGGTCCGGGGTTCGCCACGCATGTGCATGAGGCAGAGCCCGCACCCGCGGTCCGCCGCGAGATCGAGGAGGCCGGGGTCGCCCCGACCGGCCGTCACGTCGTTGACCATGACCGCCCCGTGGTCGAGCGCGTACTCCGCGACCGTCGCGGACGACGTGTCGACCGAGAGCGGCAGCGGAGCGACGTCATCGGACGAGAAGACCGCGTCCAGCCGGCGGATCTGCTCGCCGGGGCTCACCGCGTCGGCACCGGGGCGGGTGCTCTCGGCACCGATGTCGCAGATCGCGGCACCGTCGCCGGCCAGCCTCCGCAGACGTGCTTGGACGGCGCCGGCCTCCTGGTACCGACCGCCGTCGGAGAAGGAGTCCGGGGTGGTGTTCACGATCCCCATCACGCACGGGGAGGTGAACCACGGATGGAGCGCGTGCGCCGTCACTGCGGCAATCGTAACCGCCGGACGGCCGGGACCGTCATGACGGACGTACCGCCGGCCGTCCGGCCGGGAGCCCACGTGCGATCACACATCACCGCACGCCGGCTCCGCTGTCCCGGGTCAGGCCTCCGGCACCGCGGGGCCGGTCGTCGGCGGTGTCGCCGCCCGGCGCTCCGCCTCGCGCTCCGCCTCCGCCAGCTCCCGCTCGGCCTCGGCACGCTGCTGGGCGTCCTTCTCGTCGCGGGCGCGGAAGACGTCCTCCTCGGAGCGTCCGTCCAGCAGCCCCAGGAACTCCTCGCGCTCGATCGTCTCGCGACGGAGGAGGATCTCCGACAGGAGCTCGAGCTTGTCGCGGTGCTCCATGAGGATGCCGCGGGCCTGCTCGTGGGCCGACTCGATGATGCGACGGATCTCCGCGTCGATCTCACGGGCGATCTCGTCCGAGTAGTCGGACTCACTCGCGATCTCGCGTCCGAGGAAGGGCGCGCCGTGGTTGTGCCCCAGGGTGCGCGGACCCAGTTTCTCGGACATGCCGTAGCGCATGGTCATCGACTTGGCGATCGACGTGACGCGCTCGAGGTCGCTGGACGCCCCCGTGGTGATCTCGTTGAAGACGATCTCCTCGGCCGTCCGGCCACCGAGGGCCATCGCCATGGTGTCCTCGAGTTCGGCCTTCGTGGTGAGGAACCGGTCCTCCTGCGGCATCGACACCGTGACGCCGAGTGCCTGGCCGCGGGCGATCACCGAGATCTTGTGGACCGGATCCGCGTTGGGGAGGTAGTGGCCGACGAGCGCGTGCCCGACCTCGTGGTACGCCGTGACCCGGCGCTCCTGCTCGCTGAGCAGGCGCGACTTCTTCTCGGGCCCGGCGATGACCCGCATGATCCCCTCTTCCAGCTCGTCGTGGCCGATGACCCGCTTGCCGCGACGGGCGGCGAGCAGGGCGGCCTCGTTGACGAGGTTGGCGAGGTCCGCACCCGTGAACCCGGGCGTCTGGCCGGCGAGTGCGTCGAGGTCGATGTCCTTGACGATCGGCTTGCCCTTGGTGTGGACCCGGAGGATGGCGGCGCGGCCGATGCGGTCGGGACGGTCCACGACGACCTGCCGGTCGAAGCGACCGGGCCGCAGGAGGGCGGGGTCGAGGATGTCCGGCCGGTTGGTGGCGGCGATCAGGATGATGTTGTCCTTCGCCTCGAACCCGTCCATCTCGACCAGCAGCTGGTTGAGGGTCTGCTCGCGCTCGTCGTGGCCACCGCCGAGGCCGGCACCACGGTGGCGTCCGACCGCGTCGATCTCGTCCATGAAGATGATGCAGGGCGCCGACGCCTTGGCCTGCTCGAAGAGGTCGCGCACGCGCGAGGCGCCGACGCCGACGAACATCTCGACGAAGTCGGAGCCCGAGATGGAGAAGAACGGGACGCCCGCCTCGCCGGCCACGGCCCGCGCGAGCAGCGTCTTGCCGGTGCCGGGGGGGCCGAAGAGCAGGACGCCCTTCGGGATCCGCGCGCCCAGCGCCTGGAACTTCTTGGGGTTCTCGAGGAACTCCTTGATCTCGTGAAGCTCTTCGACGGCCTCGTCCGCACCGGCGACGTCCCGGAAGGTGATCTTGGGGGAGTCGGCGGACATGCGTTTGGCCTTGGCCTTGCCGAAGCTCATCACCTTGCTCCCGCCGCCCTGCATCTGGTTGATGAGGAAGATCCAGATCAGGATGATGAGGACGAACGGCGCGAGGGTGAGGAGGACGCTCCACCAGGTGGACCCGGCACGGGGCTGGACGTCCACGCTCGGGACCTTCGCGTCCTGGATCGCCGCCATGAGGGCGTCACCCTGGTTGTCGAGGAAGCCGGTGTTCTTGCTCTCGGACTGGTCCTTGACGTGGTAGGTGACCTTGTTCTTGTCGATGTTGACCTCGACGGCCGTCACCTGGTGCTGGGCGAGCGCCGTCATGAAGTCGGAGTACCCCGCCCTGGGCTTGCCGGAATCGTCCCCGCTGAAGATCTTCGAGGCGACGAAGACCAGCAGGAGGACCATCAAGATCGGGAAGGCGGCGCTCTTCAGGAAGCGGTTCAGGACGGATCCTTACGACGGACGGCGATACCGGCGAGGATAGCAGTGCCCCAACCGGGGTCACTTCTCCCTGTTGAGCAGGGCGATGTAGGGCAGTTGCCGGAAGTCCTCGTCCAGGTCGAGGCCGTATCCGATCACGAACCGGTCGGGGACCTCGAATCCGACGTAGCGCGGCTCGACGGGCAGCGCCCGGCGCCCCGGCTTGACCATGAGGGTCGCGAGCTCGAGCGACTCCGGCTCCCGCGACGCGAGGTTCTTGATGAGGTACGACAGCGTGAGTCCCGAGTCGATGATGTCCTCCACCAGCAGGACGTGGCGCCCGGCGATGGCGGTGTCGAGGTCCTTGAGGATCCGCACGACCCCTGACGAGTGCACGGACGCCCCGTAGGGCGACACCGCCATGAAGTCGAGCTGGCAGGGGACGTCCAGTCGGCGGACCAGGTCCGCGATGAACGGCAGGGCGCCCTTGAGGACGCCGACGACGAGCAGGTCCCGGTCCCGGTAGTCGTCGGAGATGTCGGCGGCGAGCTGGGCCACGCGTTCCTGGAGGCGCTCCTCCGAGATGAGCACATCACCGATTCGTGGATCCTTCACAGAAGCTCCAGTCGCGTTGCGGGAGTACCGCGGGGTGCGAGTACGTCGACACCGGCACGGTACCCGCTGACCCACACCACACGACCCGCGCACGTGACGACCGGCACGGATGAGCGGTGCCCGGCGGCGACCCCGGATGCCGAGAGGAGCCGGCCGACGGCCTGATGGCCGCCCCCCGCGAGGGCGATGCGGTCGCCCGCACGCGGGCCGCGGACCAGGAGCCCCCCGTCCACCCGCACGTCCACACGATCCGGGTGCGGCCGCTCTGCGACGACACGCGACGCGCGGATCCGGATCGCGCCGAACGTGGCCTCCCCGGGAACGCCGAGCTCGACGGGTGCCGGCGGCGCCTCCGGTGCCGACCCGGCCGTGAGGACGCCCCGCCACACGCCCACGCACCCGCCCTCGACATCGATCCGCCGGGTTCCGTCCCGGGCGGCGCGGAGGGCCGAGTCGACCCGGGCGGCGTCCGCGGTGATCCCGGCCGACGCCAGCAGCCGGCGGACCAGGAGACGGCGGAGCGGCGGGTCTTCGGCGAGGAGGCGCTCCACGCGGAGCCCGTCGGCGGACGCGCAGCGGTGCCACGCCGCGTCCACGAGCGGGCCGAGGAGCGCCGCCTCGTCGTCGAGCAGTTCGGCGAAGCGCGTGACCGCCTGGTCGGCCCGGGGGTGGACGCGGAGGAGGGCGGGGACCAGTCCGTTGCGGACCCGTGTCCGCGCAAAGACGGTGTCGTCGTTGGACGGGTCGTCCGCGTACGTCACGCCGGCGGCGTCGCACCAGTCCCGGGTCTCGTCGCGGGCCGCGCAGAGAAGCGGGCGGGCGATCGCGCCCCCGGGCCGCATGCCGATCGCGCCGTCGCGCCCCGTGCCCCGGGCGATCCGGAAGAGGACCGTCTCGGCCTGGTCGCTCGCGGTATGACCGGTCACGACCCGGTCGAAGCCGCCCTGGCCGGCGACCCTCCGTGCGCATTCGTAGCGTGCGGATCGCGCACGTTCGTGGACGGCCGGTCCGGGTTCCAGTGCGAGATCGACCGCCACGACGGAGACACCGAGCGCCTCGCCGGCGGCCCGCACCAGCTCGACCTCCCGGTGCGCGTCGGGCCGGAGGCCGTGGTCCATGGTCAGGACGCCGATGCGACCCTGGTGGATCCGCGAGACCAGGTGGAGGAGGCACATCGAGTCGGCGCCACCGGACACCATGAGGAGCAGGGCGTCCGAGGCGCGGAAGAGATCGCGGTCGGCGACGAACCGGGAGACCCGGTCCTCGAGGGGTACGGCCATGACTCCTAGTGTGCCCGACTCACGCCCACGACCCGCGCAGGATCACATCCCTACGGGCCGCACGGGCGGTCCGGCCGGGCACATCCGCTCCGCCATCTCGCCGCACGGGGAGTCGACCGCCGCCGGACGTGACGGCGACGGTATGGTGGCCCGGTGCCCCTCCACCTCATGACGCACCGGGCGAAGCAGGCGCCGCTCGTCCTCTGCCCGGGTGACCCCGACCGCGTCCGTCTCGTCGCCCGCGACCTGCTGGACGACGCGGAGGTCGTGACGGAGGCGCGCGGCCTGCTCGGCGTCTCCGGCCGGTTCGACGGCGTACCGGTGACGGTCCAGGCGACGGGAATGGGCGGCGGAAGCACCGGCATCGTCGTCCACGAGCTCATCGAGCTGGGTGCACGCGTACTGATCCGGGCGGGCACCACCGGCGGACTCCAGGACGACGTGCACGCCGGTGACCTGGTGATCGCGGAGACCGTCGCGGCCGACGACGGGGCGGGCCTCGCCATCGCCGGAGACGCCCCGCACCCGCTGGACATCGGGGTGACGAGCGCTCTCGCCGAGGCCGCCGGGACGGCGGGCCGCCGCGTGCACCGTGGCCCGGTGGTCTCCACCGACGTCTTCTACGATCTCGCGCCAGGACGCAACGAGGCGTGGCAGGCACGCGGGTTCCTCGCCGTGGAGATGGAGGCCGCCGTCATCCGCGGCCTCGCCGCCCGCCACGGCGCCCGGGCCGGCTGCGTGCTGGCGGTCTCCAACACCCTCGTGGGCACCGGCACCGGATGGCTCACACCGGGTGAGCGTCAGGCGGCCGCGATCGACGCCTGCCGGGTGGGCCTGCAGGCGCTCATCCGGTTCGCGTAGCCGTCCCGCGGGACTCGGACCGGGAGTCCACGCGCTCCCACCACCAGGCGACGAGCCCGGTCAGGCCGATCACGAGGTCGAGCACCGCCGTGCGGTGGTTGCGGCCGAAGATGTCGGCGGACCCGTCCCCGAGGGCGAACTCGAGGAGCCCGAAGACGGTGAACCCGATTCCGCCGATCAACGCCGCCGACCGCGTGGCCGCGAGCGACCCGAGCACGGCGATGAGGGCGAGCGCGACGACGAGGTGGAGCAGATGGGTGAGCGGGCTGCCCGTGAAACCGAGGACCGACACGCCCGTGTGTCCCGTGAAGTCCGTGAAATGACCACGGAAGATCCCGACGAGGCCGAAGATGAAGAGCACGCCCCCGCACCAGCGGGCCCACGCGATCAGGGCGCGGCGAGGGAGGGTGACCATCACCGGCCCACCCTCTCGGCCCGGCGCACGGCGGCCGAGACCGTACCTCCCAGGAGCGCCCCCGACAGGATGTCGGCCGGATCGTGACGTCCCTCCGTCACGCGTCCCGCCAGGCCGAGGGCCGCCGCCGCGGCCAGCACGGCGCCCAGTCCCGGTCGCGTCCGCCGGACGGTCGCGACGATCGCCGTCGCGGCCGCCGCGTGCCGGCTGGGGAAGCCGGGCTCCTCGCTCCCGTCCGGACGGGAGCGCCCCACGACCTGCCGCAGACCTCCGGCGGCGAGGGCCGCAGCGGCGGCGGCCGTACCGGCACGAAGACCGACGCGACGTTCACGGGGGATCACGATGAGGACCCCCACCACTCCGCGGAAGACCGGTCCGAGAGCATGGGCAGCGAGGGCGAGGGCGGGCGCCAGCACGGCGCGGCCGGCGACCGCATCACGCATCCGGTCCCCGATTCTGCGATCGATCCCCCCGAACTCCGTCACGGCCCGATTATGCCGAACGCCGCGGGAGGAACCTCCGTCACCGGGGGTTCGGCGGCCTCGGCGGCGCGGGGCGACCCCGGTCAGACGGCACGGCGGAGCGGCGCCTCGGCGGTGTCGGCGGCGACGCTCACCCGGTTGCGGCCGCGGCCCTTCGAGAGGTACAGCGCGCGATCGGCACGCTCCAGCAGGTCCTCGGGGGTGTCGTCGGGGCGCAGGGCGGCGACGCCCGCGGAGATGGTCCGGCCGGCATGCCGGTATCCGCCGACCGGTACCTCCAGGCGCTCGACGGACCGGCGCACGCGCTCGGCGGCCTCCACCGCCATGTCCGCGGAACCGGGGACGAGCAGCGCGAACTCCTCGCCACCGAAACGCGCGACGATGTCGGTCGACCGTCGCTCCTTCGCGAACACCCGGCCCACAGCGGCGAGGAGCTCGTTGCCCGCCGCGTGGCCATGGGTGTCGTTGAACGACTTGAAATGGTCGATGTCGAACAGCACGAGGGACAGGGGTCCGCCGTAGCGGGCGCTCCGCGAATGCTCCTGCGCGAGGGCGTCGCTGAAGTACGCGTAGTTGTAGAGCCCGGTCAGGCGGTCGCGCAGGGATGCCCCCGACACGCGGTCCAGCGCCCGGACGACCCGCATGTGGCGGGCGCCCGCGAGGACGGACGCGACGGCGGCCGCGCCCAGGCCGACGGCGACCTGCGCCCCGGATGCACCCCGTGAGACGACGATCGCGCCGAGACCGGACGACGCGACCAGGACCGTGGCGAGGCCCGTCCATCCCGCGATCGGGACGGCCAGGACGATCGGCACGATGAGCAGGGGCCACAGCGCGGTCGACGCCCCGATCCCGCCGGCGGCCGCGAGCACGAGCGCGGCGAGGGCCGCCGCACGACGAAGCGGGCGGTCCGTCCGTGTGATGGTCGTCGTCTCTCTCACCAGGGGATCGATCTCTCCGTGCGTCGCGGACATCCTGTCCGGCCGGCCGCGGATATGGATCCTCTCCCTTCGCCGTTCGCCGTCCGGATCCTGCCGGGCGCGGCCGGACACCGCGCACACGCTCCACCCCGGGACCGGCGCGGCGGACGACCACCCCGTCCTCCGGCCCGCATTCTCGCAGTGGCGTCCGACGCTCCCGCCGCCGCGCGGATGCCGTCGCGACGCGGTCCGCCGGCGGGGCCGGGGCCGAGCCACGACACGCATCCGGATCGCCGACGGGGACGCCCGCGCCCCGGTCCGTGGAGGTCGACGCGCCGGCCGGTCCCACGGCGTCACGGCGTTGTGCACGCCCCCGGCGGCACGGATGTGCCACGTCGGACCTCGGACAGACGGACCGGCAGGCCTTCCGCCGTCCGCATCCGCGACTCCGTGGAATCAACCATCTAGACTCGGAGCCCACTCGACCAAGGATTGAACCATGGACAGAATCCCCGTTGGCGTCGTCGGTGCCGGAGTCATGGGCAGCGAGATCGCACAGGTGTTCGCCGCCTCCGGTCACCCGGTGGTGCTCGTCGACGTCGACCCGGATGGACTGGCCCGTGGTCTCGAGCACATCAAGGCGATCTGCGCGCGACGGGTCAAGCGCGGCGCGATGGACGAGGCCACCGCGGCCGCGATCGTCGACCGCGTGACCGGATACGGGTCCGCGGAGACGCTGAGCTCCTGCCAGCTGATCGTCGAGGCCGTGCCCGAGGTCATGTCCATCAAGGAGGCCGTCTGGGGCGGGATCGAGTCCAATGCGCCGGCCGGCGCGATCCTCGCGTCGAACACCTCGGGGCTCTCCATCAGCTCGCTCGCGGCATT
>CALMEC010000307.1 GCA_937862675.1 uncultured Actinomycetes bacterium | reverse complement strand
CGAGCTCGAGCAGCACCCGGCGGGCCTCCGGCTCGAGGGCCGGGGCCGCGGCGAGCGCGGCGCGGGCGGAGTCGGCGAGCCGGGCGATCTCGCTGACCGTGACGTCGGCGTACGTCCGGTCCCGGAAGAGCCCCATGGCCGCTTCGCGGATCCTCCGGCGGGAGTCCGCGCCCCGTGCCCTGCGGCCGTGCTGGTGCGCCTTCGTCATCAGGCGGATTGTATGTGGTACAACTCAACTTGTACGTTGTACAAGAAGCGGAGGAACGCCGTGCGGGTCGCGATGACGGGGTACGGGGCGGTGACGTCCCTGGGGAGCGGTGTCGAGGACCTGTGGTCGGGGATGATCGAGGGACGTTCCGGTGTGTGCGAGCTCGGAGAGGTCGACGACCTCTGGCGTGACCTCCCGGTGCGCATCGCCGCGCCCGTGACGGTCGATCTGGAGGCTGATCTCGGACGCGTCCGCATGCGGCAGCTCGATCGCAACGCCCAGCTGGCACTCGTCGCGACCGCCGAGGCATGGGGCGACGCCGGGCGGCCCGAGCCGGATCCCGATCGCCTCGCGGTGGTCATCGGCACCGGCATCGGCGGCGTCCAGACCCTTCTGGAGCAGGACGACACCCTGGAGAGCCGCGGACCCCGCCGGGTGTCGCCGCGGTCGGTCCCGATGCTGATGCCGAACGCGGCGTCGGCACAGATCAGCATCGAGTACGGGGCGCGGGCCGGTACGTTCACCACCGCCTCCGCATGCGCGTCGGGTGCCGAGGCCATCGCGATGGGCGCCCGGCTGATCCGGGACGACGACGCGGACGTCGTCATCGCCGGAGGTGTCGAGGCGGCGATCACGGCGCTCACGATGGCCGGGTTCGCGCAGGCGCAGGCGCTCGCCAAGCCGGACGGGGCCGCCGACGAGCTGTCACGGCCGTTCGACCGTGAGCGCCGTGGGTTCGTCCTCGGAGAGGGGTCCGGCATCGTCATCCTGGAGAGCGAGGCGCACGCCGCCGCGCGCGGGGCCCACGTGCACGCCTGGCTGGCGGGCTGGGGCGTGACCTCGGACGCCTACCACATCACCGGCGCGGATCCGGACGGCGGCGGGCAGGTGCGCGCGATGCGGAAGGCGCTCTCGCTGGGCGGCCTCGGCGCGGCGGACGTGGGGCACGTCAACGCCCACGCGACGGGAACGACCATCGGCGACCGGGCCGAGGCGAACGCCATCTTCCAGGTGTTCGGCGAGGACGTGAACGTGACCGGTCCCAAGGGGGCGCTGGGGCATCTGGTCGGTGGAGCGGGCGCGGTCGAGGCGATCATCACGGCTCGGACGATCGAGACGGGCATCGTCCCCGCGACCCGCAATCTGCGTGAGGTCGACCCGGACATCCACCTCGACATCGTCTCGGTCGCCCCGCGCCACACGCCGGTCGATGCCGCCGTCAGCAACTCGTTCGGGTTCGGGGGGCAGAACGTGACGCTCATGCTGCACGCGGCGTAGCGACGCCTCCGCCCGCCGCGGTCGCCGACGGCCGGGACGGATCAGGCGGGGATGGACGGTCGACGGGGAGCGGCGGACGCTGTGGGTGGTGGCGTCGGACGGTGCGCGTCGCGGAGGTCGTGATCGTCAAGGGGACGCGATGACGGCAGGGGCGCATCCGTCGCCGTCGCCATGGCGATCGCTCCGGCGGCCGACCCGTGATCCGGGTGGCGGTCCAGCAGCATGGCCGGCGCCATGCCGATCACCAGGGCGGCGCACACCGCGGCGACGGCGGTCGACGGCGTCCCGCCGTTCCGCGTGAGGATCAGGATGACCATGCCCACGGCGGCGATCCCGATGGACACCCACTGCGGCAGCGTCAGGCCCAGCGCCACGTCGTCGTTG
Source organism: uncultured Actinomycetes bacterium (assembly GCA_937862675.1). Classification (GTDB taxonomy): domain Bacteria; phylum Actinomycetota; class Thermoleophilia; order Miltoncostaeales; family Miltoncostaeaceae; genus CALMEC01. The sequence continues at coordinate 2,963 of CALMEC010000307.1, read as the reverse complement.
CGCCGGAGGAACTCGACGAGGAATCGCTCCACGGACTGCAGCACGCACCACAGGCCGAAGAGCTGCCAGCCGTTGTTCAGGCGGTGGCGGAGCTTCCAGAGGACCGCGAACACCACGAGCATGGTGAGCGTCTCGTAGACGGGGGTGGGGTGCACCTTCTCCGTCGTCGGCACGGTCCCGTCGGGATAGGACATCGCCCAGGGGACGGAGGATGGGCGGCCGTAGTCGCCGTCCCCGGACAGCTGACAGCCGATCCGTCCGATCGCATACCCGAGCGCCAGGCCGGGCGCGGCCACGTTCGCCACCATCCCCAGCGGGAGACGGCGCAGCCTGGTCACGATGACGACGCCCAGCGCGCCGCCGATGACCCCGCCGTACCAGACCAGGCCGGTGCTGGAGAAGAGGCCGCCCTCGAAGCCGTTCTGGATCAGGTAGTCCAGGCGGGCACCGACGAATCCGCCGATGCCGGCGCCGAGGATGATCTCCCAGGCCAGACCGGGTTCGTAGCCGCGCTCGCGCAGGTCCCGGCTGGCGACCCACGCCGGGACGATCAGGGCGAGTGCCGCCATGAGCCCGAAGCTGTACAGCGTGAACGGGCCGATGGTGAAGAGCTCCGGCCTCACCGGTCACCACCGGCGTTCGCGGCGGCGGCAGTGGACCGGCCGTCGCCGGCGGCCTCGGGGGAGGGATCCGTGCGGGATCCGGGGATTGACTTCTTCATGGTCCGGCATCGTAGAGGGACGGGGCGGAGTGCGGGCGATCGCCGGTCCGGGATGCGCGCACCGGGTACGGATGGCACATGCTCCGGATCGCACTCGGTGACGTGGCCGACCCGGCCACGGGCGGCATCCGGTCCGCGCCGGCTTCGGGCACGGCGAATGGCGACGTGGTCGGCCGGTCGTGAAGATTTGAGAAAACGCACCCGGTGCGCGCGAGGGGGCCGATCGGCGTCGGTAGGGTCCACGGCAAGCAGACAGACGGCGGGTGCGCCACCGACATCCGTCGGCAGTGGTCCGGCAGCGCGATCACCGGCCGGCTGCCGCGGAGCCGGCCCGGTATGACCGCCGTCCGACGGACGTCAACGAACTGAGGAGATGCTCATGACCCTCGGCGCTCCCCACACCGAGCCGCCGCCCACCGGGCCGCCGCCCGCGTTCGCCCCGGTGAGCCTCGGGCAGATCGGCGGCCGTCCCGCGGAGCTCGTCGTCGCGGCGGTCTTCTTCGCCGCGGCCGCCGTCTACCTCGTCATCGACGCTCTGCTGAGGCTGGACGACGTGTTCGATCTCTTCGACTTCGGCGGGACACGGACGGGGCTCTTCTTCCTGTTCTCCGTGATCACCGCGGTGGCGGGCGGCGCCGCCCTCGTGGGCACGGCGTGGCTCATCGTCAACGCGGATCCACGGGGGCGCCTACTCGCCGTCGTCATCGCGCTGGCCTGGGCCGTGGCGATGATCGCGTCCGGCTACCGCTATCTCGTCCCGGGCTCGGACGACGGCACGTCGCTCGTGCTGATCCTCGGGATGATCGCTGTGCTCCTCGGTGCGCTCCTCACGTTCCTCCCCGGGGCACATGCGGCGTTCGCCGCCCATCCCCTGTCCGGCCGGGCGGCCGTCCCCGCCGCACGACTCGCCATGTTCGGCACCGCGCTCCTCATGGTGGTCATGGGGACCTTCCTGCTCATCGCGACCGTCGGCCGCGACGGAAAGGAGTTCGCCAACGGGATCGTCCTGATCGTGGCCGGCCTGGCGATCGGGGCGATCGCGCAGATGCTTCCGACGCGTCGCGTGGAACTGCGGCTGGCCGTGTCCGCTCTCGCGCTCGCGGTCTTCATCACGTCGCTCATCCTCGGTCCGCGTTTCTTCATCATCGTCATCCTTCTGGCGGCCGTCCTGGTCGTGCCGTTCATCCTGTGGCTCGTCCCCGATGCGCGAGCGTTCTACGGCGAGCGTCCGATCTCCTTCGACGCCGTGACGGGTGGGCTGTCGGCGGGCGGTCCCCGTGAGACGGATGTCACGGGGCGGATGCCGACGGTCGGAACCAGGCCGGCGTTCTCACGTCCCGGTCCGGGATCGCAGGCATGCACCAGTTGCGGCGCCGCGTTGACGGAGGGCGATCGCTTCTGCGCCTCCTGTGGTGCCCCGGTCGTGGAGCCGGCTCCTCCGGCGGTCCGGGTATGTCCCTCCTGCGGCCGTGAGGCCGCGGCCGACGCGGCCTTCTGCAGCGGATGCGGCACCAGGCTGGGCGAGCCGGCGGTGCCCGAAGGCCCGCGCGTGTGCTCCGGGTGCGGGGCCGAGCTGGATCCGGGCTCCCGCTTCTGTGCGTCCTGCGGCAAGCCGGCGGGAGGGGTCGGATGACGACGTCCCCACCCAGCTCGACGCGACAGGCGGATCCGTTTCCCCTCGTCGGGGCACTGCTCGCGGCGGTCGGCGTGGTGCTGGTCCTCATCGCCATCTGGACGACCGTCTACACCCAGGACGGGGGAGGCAGCGCGACCACGTACGGCGTGCGGGACAACCGCCTCTTCGGCGGCCTCGTGACCCATGCGTGGATCCTTCTCCTGATCGGCGCGGCCTGCGGTGTCGTGGCCCTGGTGCTGCTCTGCCTCGTGGTCGGGCTCCTGGTGCGCTCGGCGGTCGGGCGCTGGGTCCGGCGTGCCCTGGAAAGGCTGCTGTTCGAGAAGATCCCCGGCTACCGGCTGGCCAAGGCCTTCACCGGCGAGGGACCATCCTCGGCGGACGACCGGCCGATGCGGCCGGCGCTGGCCGCGATCGAGGACGCACCGGGCAGCTATGTGAAGGGGCGGTCATGAGGCGCCATGGCGCCCTGCCCGCCAATGGCGGCCTAGCAGGACGGCAAAGTCGATCGCCTGCGGGCAGCCTCACTCCAGCTTCACGCCCAGCTCGCGCACCAGGGGAAGCATGCGGGCCTTGAGCCGCTCATAGTCGGCCGCCATCTCCTCGTGG
>CALMEC010000306.1 GCA_937862675.1 uncultured Actinomycetes bacterium | reverse complement strand
ATGGCCCAGAACCCTCAGAAGATGATGAAGCAGATGCAGAAGCTTCAGGCCGGGATGCAGCTGGCGCAGGAGAACCTGGCCAAGGAGACCGTGTCGGCGTCAGCCGGTGGGGGTGCCGTCACCGTCACCATCACCGGCGCGCTCGAATTCGCGGACGTGAAGATCGACCCGGCGGCACTGGAGGATGTCGAGCTTCTCCAGGACACCATCCTGGCGGCGTCCAACGAGGCCATGCGTCAGGCGCAGGAACTGGCCAATACGCGGCTCGGCTCGGTGGCGGGGGGCCTCGGGAGTCTGGGAATCCCCGGCCTCTAGACGGTGATTCCGCGGAATCGGTCATCTCGAGGCGTGGGCCGGCTCTCGACCCGGTGGGTGGCCTGTGCTGCTTCGGGGTACGGTCGCGACGTGCTGACGCCGCCGCGCCCCACGGCGGGCCCGGGGCGTTAGGTCCGCGGTGGGGAAGGGCCTCCCGCCGTCCGGCGGCCGCCTCGTCGCCGAGTTCGCGCGGCTTCCGGGCCTGGGGCCGCGGTCGGCTCAGAGACTGGCATTCCATGTCATGAAGGCCCCGCCCGAGCGGGCCCACGCGCTGGCCGAGGCGCTCGTCGAGGTCAAGGAGAAGCTCCGCCCCTGTGCCGAGTGCTTCGGTTTCGCCGAGGAGGAGCTGTGTCCCATCTGCTCCGATCCGCGCCGTGACCCCCGGATCCTGTGCGCGGTGGAGGAGCCGTCCGCCGTCATCCCGATCGAGCGGACGAGCGAGTTCAACGGCCGCTACCACGTGCTGGGCGGTGCGCTGTCGCCCATCGACGGTATCGACCCCGACGACCTGCGCTTCGACGAGCTGATCCGGCGCGTCGAGCGTGACGGGGTCCGGGAGGTCATCATCGCGACCAACCCGACCATGCCGGGCGAGGCCACGGCGCATTACCTGGCCGACCTGGTCGGCGATCGCGCACGGGTGACGCGCCTGGCGAGCGGTCTGCCCGTGGGGGCGGATCTGGAGCACACGGACGAGCTGACCCTGGGCCGTGCTCTCCTGGGGAGGCGCGACATCTGACGGGACGGGACGTCGGGGCGGGCACCGACGTCCGGCCGTCTCCGTGCGGATGCGTGCAAGACTGCCCGACGTTCTCGTCATTCGATCCGTCGCCGGAGGAGTGTCCATTTGGCCGGTCTCAGCTATTTCGACTCCGTCGTGCTCGGCGTCGTGGAGGGGCTCACCGAGTTCCTCCCGGTCTCGTCCACCGGGCATCTCACCATCGCCGAGAA
>CALMEC010000305.1 GCA_937862675.1 uncultured Actinomycetes bacterium | reverse complement strand
CAGGGACGAAGTATGGCCCATCCGCCACCCCCCGGTTGATCGTCAACGAGATGACCAGACCATCGTCTCGACCGCCGGGAGTCACATACCTCCTCCTGCCGCTCGTGCCGGTGGATGCGTCCCCCGCTCCCCTGGTTGCAAGGCGATGAGGTTCACACCGAACGTCATCACGCCGAGCTCACGTCGCAACGACTGGGACCCTATGGGTTTCCTACCCAGCGTGAACAAGCATCTGCGGTTCGCCTGCTAGAGACGCGCCTGTGAGGGCACCGGAATCGGATTTCCGTCGGCATCCCAGGCGAGGATCTCCGGCAGACCGACATTGCCCAGAGGGTGACCTGCACGCGGGCGGCCCCATTTCGCGAGGTCGATCGACATCCGCACGAACCACCAGCCGTTCGTCACGACGGCGTTGCGCCGGATCCCGCCCCACTCCACGGCGATCCGGGCGACCTCTGGTTGGACGGGACCGTAGGCCACCGTCGTTGCCACGTGCCGGCCGGGCTGTGACACGGTGCTCGTCCCGGCCCCACCGTTGCACACGGCAACTCGAGGAGTACCGACGTTGTACGGGCATCCCGAGTCGTGTCGTGCGTTGGTCCGCGTGTCCCGGAAAGTCACGAGGGAGAATCCGCCGTACGACCACCGCGGATCACGCGGATCACGAAGGCCGACCGCGGACACGACACCGTCCGTCTCCGCCACCTCGAGGACCGCGCGGCGACCATTCATCGGTCCCTCGGCAACGCGGATCCATCGTGCCGTCGGCCGTCCTCGCGTCGGTTTGTACTGATACGCCCCTGTCGGCGGCGTGAATACCCGTCCGGGGATCGCCGGGCGCGATCCATACCGTCCGGCACGCTCCACGACGACGCGCCCTCCGATGTCCAATCGCGGTACCAGTCCTGTCCACGAAAACTCGGTCGGGAGCGTCAGTCGACCGTCGACGCCGAGCACCCCGACGCCCACATCCGTGGCAAGACCCCCGAGGCGGCCGACGCCCGAGTCGTCGCGGAACACCCGCAGGCGGACATCATGAGCCGGCGTCATGCTCGGATCCAGAGCGATCGTGACCTCACGGTCGCCGGCATC
>CALMEC010000304.1 GCA_937862675.1 uncultured Actinomycetes bacterium | reverse complement strand
GCCGAGCGCGCGCGCCACGTGGTCCTGCCCCACCATGTCCGCGAAGGTCGCCGGACGATGGCGGTTGTAGAGGCTCATCCCGGGCTCGCTCATAGCGGCGTAGCCCCCCTCAAAGAAGTGCGACCGTGCACCCGTCGTCGTTGCGCGATTCCAGGGTTGACTCCGCACCGCTGGCTCCGGCGAGGTGGCCCCACTGCGCGTGGACGGCTCCGCTTAAGGCTGCTTCCTTCCGGACCTGACCTGGTTCGCGGTCGCCCACCGAATGGGACCTCGCCATCAATGCTGCTCTGCACGGAGCCGACCCCTGGGATCGGCCCCTCGGACGGGAATTACGCCCCGCTGTAGCGGATTGCGGGTACAGGGCACCGCTAGCTCCCCGCCTAGCACGGTCACCCGGCGAGGATAGTCCAACGCGAGGGCCGGTGCGAGCGCCGCCGAGGTGGATCAGCGGGGCCGGCCGCGCTTGCCGGTGCGCACCCGCGGCGAGATCCGCTCGCCGCTGCGCTTCGCCCCGGTGGCGCCGAACACCGCGGCCACGCCGCCGCCCATCAGCGCGTCGATCTTCTTCAGGTTCGCGTCCATCCCGACGTTCCACCCGCTCTCGCGCGAGGCGTACGAGTGAATCATCCCTGCGTTGGGTCCCGTGGTCGGCATCTCTCTCCCCTTACGCGGCCGCGCCGCCGTAGCAGTCGCCGTAGAGCATCCCGTAGCCCGCGGCGTCCGTGGTGTGGTCGTACGCCTGGAACGAGACCAGCGCCCCGTTGAGGGCCTCGACGACGACCCGTAGCGTCCCGTTCGGCCGGCCGAGGCCACTGTCGGAGATCTCGGCCGCGAGCGAGTAGGTCCACGAGGTGCCGGTGAGCCCGGTCTCGGTGTGGATGAGCGAGCCCGACTCCCCGTAGACCTTCACGCGGTAGGTGACGCCGGGCTCGCCGGAACCGGTCGCGCCGGCGGTGTCGTACTTCCAGGCGCCGAGCCGGTTGCGGTGGGCCCAGCTCACCACCAGCTGGTCGTTGATGTTCACCGGGTAGTCGAGGGTGTTGAGCTTCACGGCCCCGGGGACGTAGGGCCGAGTCGGGCGGCTCACTGTCGTGGTGCTGATCTGGGTCGCGGCGCCGATCGCGAGCGTCCCCTTCGTGTTGAAGGGCAGCAGCTTGGCTGTGAGGGTCAGGTCCGCGTCGTAGGGCGTGAACCGGGAGAGCCCGTAGCCGTTCGAGGCGAACCAGACGCGGGCCGCGCTCGAGTGCGCCTTGGGCGTGGTGTCGATGCAGCCGCGCACGAGCCCGGAGATGATCCAGGTCCCGTCGCCGTTGTCGGTGACGGTCTGCCACGCGACGATCTCGTCGTCCACGATGAGGAGGTTGCGGCCGTCGGCGAGCGCGGCCGCGTTGATGGACTCGAGCGCCGAGAGCCCGACGCCCGATTGCACGGTGAGGCTCGTGGACCTGGGCGTCATGGCGGCCGACAGCACGCCCGAGGGCGTGAGCTGGCTGACGCTGTTGGTGGCCAGGTAGGCGGTCCCTCCCGCCGGGTCGCTCCAGACCTCGTAGCCGAGCGCGGCGTACGCCCCCCGGACGGCGAGCGTCATGACGCGGCGGTGCTCGCCCACGTCGAGCGTGTAGAAGCCGCCCGCGACGGGCACCTTCACGCCGAGGCCGAACGTGTACGGCGTCTCCATGAGGCGGCCGGCGACCAGCGCCTGCGGGGCGATGAAGGGGTCCACCCACTCGGTCGCCGGGAGCGCGGGGTAGCCGGTCCAGGTCACCGAGAACACGTCCTCGAGGGCCTGCATGGTGACGCGGCCGTCGGTCAGGGTCCCGTAGCCCGGGTCGGAGACGCGGACGACCATGTCCACGATCCCGAGCGGGGCCCAGGTCAGCCGATACACGTCGCCGGGCTTCACGGCGTGGGCGGTGCGGTTCGCCACGATGTCGAGGCTGGCGATCGGGTAGGAGCGGCTCTTCAGCTCGCGCGCGGCCGCGCGCTGCGCCAGGGCACCGTTGGAGATGCCGGTCAGGTCCACGTCCTCGGCCGATACGTCACCGGCGCGGATCTGGATGTTCGCGAGGTCCTGCGCCTGCGCGATGCGCTCGGTGAAGTCGGAGTCACGGTCCACGTAGCGGACGCGCACGTGGTTGCGGGTCTCCTCCCACGAGGGTCGGACCAGCTCGACGCTCACGACGTTCGAGGCGTCGAGCACGGGGAGCGCGCCCACGGTGTAGTCGGCGCGGATGAGCCTCAGGGTGAGAAGCCCGGTGGAGGGGTCACTGTAGACCAGGGCGTCGATGTGCCTGAGGATCTCGTCGATCATGTCGCGGGCGCTGGTGGCCCCGTCGAACAGCATGGACAGCCCGAAGCCCTCGGCCTTGAGGGTCACGCCGGCGGCGCGGAAGGCGGCGACGTCGATCGAGCCCGCGGGCAGTCCCAGTCCCCAGCGCTGGTTGGTGAGGATCTCGTACAGCATGCATGCGGGGTTCGCGTCGGTGGAGATGTCGTGGGCGCCGGCGCTGAGGCCGAGCGAGTTGGGGAGCCGGCGCACCACGAACGAGATGGGCTTGATGTAGGGCGAGTTGCCGAGCCACGGGCGGTTCAGCACGGCATGGCAGATGCCACGCAGCCCGGGGAGCGCCGCGCCGATCGCGGAGACCAGGTACGGGCTCGCGACCTGGGTGAGGTCCCCGAAGTAGCAGTCGAGCGAGCCCCGGACGCCGTCATCCTGCCCGAAGAGGTCCTTGGCGTTCACCGTGAAGCGCTTGTACGTGGGCTGGGTGACCGAGGTCGTCGAGGGGACGCGGCCATCCCAGCGGACCTCGAGCACGTCGTCCACGGGGCCGTGGCAGAGCACGTAGTGCATCCCGAGGTAGTAGCGGTAACCGGTGACCTGCTTGTCGGACTCGATGGCCTCGGTGGCGAGGTCGCCGTACCAGATGCAGTTCGGGCCCCGGACGTGGCAGGTCCGGAAGGCGGCCGGTATGACCCGCCCCTCCTCGGCCGTCGGGATCGAGAACTCGCCGAGTGCGCTCGGACGCAGCCGGTCCGAGCGCTCGCGAGGCGACAGCGCCCGGCCGAGCAGCGCGGCGCCGACGTTGATGACGAGGTTCCACAGGAGCGCCACCCAGAAGCCCATCAGTAGAGCCCCTTCTGCTGCGGGTCGCGCGAGGGGATGCGCGGGAAGCCGAGGAA
>CALMEC010000303.1 GCA_937862675.1 uncultured Actinomycetes bacterium | reverse complement strand
GCCTGCCGTCGTCCCGCCGGCCGGTGCCGGCGCCTGGGCCACCGCAGTCGCGGGATCGCCGTATACCCCGACAGGAGACCCATCTGCCGTGCGACGAGGGCGATGACCGTCATGCCGACGAGGAACCCGACGAGGTCGTCCCAGCGGCGGATGGCCAGGTCGTTGATCACGTTGAGTGCGACGATCGCGATGCCGACCATCCACGCCCGGATGACGAAGAAGAACGGACGGTCCGGGTGTTCTGCGCAATAGAGCAGGAGCATCGCCGTCGCCAGCGGCCCGAATCCCACGATCCCGTTCTCGATCCCGAACAGCCGGGCGGCACCGTAGGTGGCGAGGCCGAGGGCCAGGATGACCGTCGTCAGCAGGAGGACGAAGTCCCGGCGGCTGACGGCGCTCTCGAGGTCGGCACCCGAGAAGAGGAAGACATAGGCGCTGACGACCAGCCACAGCGTGAAGCTGAGGGTGGCGAACGGCCAGGTGACGAGGCGCCACACCTCTCCCGACGACACCTCGCTCGTGACGAGGGCCAGGGACGACATGATCGGCTTGTCCACCGACTCGACGGCGTAGACGACCACGGACGCGGCCAGTGCGAACAGGGTGAGGACGGTCGTGGTGACCTCGAGCCGGCCGATCCGGAACCACGGATCGCGTGCGCTCATGATTCCGAAGGCAGTCACGCCACCAGTCTAGTGCGCCGGCCCCGAAGCACCTTCGCGGTCCGGCGACCGCGGAACCGGCCGATGCAGGCGGGCCTCGACGGTGCGTGCCGACCGGCGCGCGGGCGATCGGCGTGTCTCATTGATTAGGCTGGCCTAATGGGAAAGGACGCGCCGGCGAAGCTGCCCAAGACGAAGTGCTGCGGATCCTCGCCCCGGTGTCGGCGATGCCCGATACGGAGCCTCAAAGAGGGCACTCTCCCTCCGGGCTACACCGTGAAGAAACGGCGTCTGGTCAAGATCTCCTAGACGCTCGGTCCCGCATCCACGACCCCGTGGAGTCAACCGTCCAGGGCTCGCGCCGTCGGCGCGGCCTGCGACGATGAAGGGCCATGGACGTCCATGGCCTTCTTCAGGACGGCCGCCCGTGACCGGCGGGGTCTGGTATGCCGCCTACGGGTCCAATCTCAGTCCGCGGAGATTCGCGTTCTACCTCCGTGGCGGCCGCCCGCCCGGAACGGCCCACGTCTACCCGGGATGCCTGCGTCCGCCGTCGCGGCTGCCCGCGCCACGGCCACTGCGGGTGCCCGGCGGGGTTCACTTCGCCGGTACGTCACGGGTGTGGGGCGGTGGGATGGCCTTCTTCGACCCGGCGCTGCCGGGGACGGCGTTGCTGACGGCGTACCCGCTCGCACCCGACCGGTTCCTCGACGTCGCCGCCCAGGAGATGCACCTGCCACCGGGCGGGGGGACGGGCCCACGGGTGTCGGACCTGGTGCCCGGGCGGACGCTTCGCCTGTGGCCCGGGCGCTACGGGGCGGTGGAGGTCCTGGGACGCATCGGCGGGGATCCCGTGGTCACCCTGACGCACGGGGGCGAACCGGTCGGACCGGCGAGCCCGCCCACGTCCCGCTATCTGGCGTGGATCATCTGCGGCCTGGTGGAGGTCCATCGCCTGGACCGGTCCGTGATCGTCCGGTACCTCGCGGGGCTTCCGGGCATCGGCCGGGACGCCGCCGTGCTCGACGCGGAGGTCCGGGCGGCGGGACATCCGGACGGTGCCCCTCTCACGCCCGCCCGAGCCAGCGATGCACGCGCGCGGTGTACGCCGTGAACTCGTCGCCGAACCGCTCGCTCAGCGCCCGTTCCTCCGGAACGATCTGGAAGCGGGTGATGTAGGCGCAGAAGAGCACCACCACGATGAGTCCCGGCACGCTGGCCCGCCAGGCGGCGATCCCGGTGAGGACGATCGCCAGGCCGAGGTACATGGGGTTGCGGGTGATGCGGTACACCCCCGATGTGACGAGGACCGTCGTCCGCCAGGGGGTCGTCGGATGGACGGTCGTCCGGGCGCGGCGGAATGCGGCGAGCCCGGGCAGGGCGACGGCGCCGCCCAGCACGACCAGCGCGATCGCCACGAGGCGGTCGCCGGGGAACGGGACGGCGGCCCCGGGGACGATAATCGTCACACCGACGATCAGTCCGGCCGCCAGCACGAACACGACCGGCGGCGGAACCCTGAGCTCGAGCCTCTCCATGGATCTCTCCACGACCTGCCGGGGTGGACGACGCCGCTGTGGCGGCTCGGTCGTTATTCCCGTCCCGGCAGGCCCTGATGGACCGCGGGGATCAGTAACGACCACGCGACGACGACGCGGTGACCGTTTCGAGCGGTCCGGCATCGGCGATGTCATCTCTCCGAGGCCCGCGTCGACACGCACCTCACGACGACGCGCGAATCCGAGTCTGCTCGGAACCGCGGTTCGCCGGCGCGGGACACCGACGTCCGGCGCCGGTTCCCGCCGAGTCCTCCGGAAAGACGGGACGGATCGTGCCCGGGGCGTCGAGCGTCGTGATGACGCGATAATCACCCGGCATCGAAGGGGGGTCTGGTGAAGAAGCGTGTCATCGGCGCAGTGAGCGCGGTCGTGGTCCTGGGTGCCGGCGCGGTCGTCGTGACCGCCCAGAGGGGCGATGCCTCCGCGTCGTCCGTGCGAGCGGGCATTGAGACCAGGAGCTTTCCGATACCTGACGGTCGTTCCGTCGACGTCAGCGTGGAGGACATCCAGGCGGACACGCTGAGACTCGTCGCGACCTCCGACCGGGCGGCCTATCTCATCGCGAGGTCGTCGGACGGCATGGAGTGCTTCATCATCCGGGTCATCGACGATCCGAACGGCGAAGGCCGTGGCTGTGATCCTGAGGAGGGCTTTGCCGAACGTGGCACCC
>CALMEC010000302.1 GCA_937862675.1 uncultured Actinomycetes bacterium | reverse complement strand
GCGAGCGTCACCACCAGCGTCGTCAGCTTGGCGTTCCAGGGCACGCCGCGGCCGATCAGCCAGATCAGGGCGAGCCCGGCGCCCTTGTGGTCGCCGAAGGGCAGGAGCGCGCCGAGGGGACGGTCGGGGCTCGCGAAGACATGGGCGGGGTCTGTCGTCGGGCGGCCCTCGGCGTCGATGGCGACCAGCGTCAGGAGGCCGTAGGCCGCCCGCCGGCGCTCGTCCGAGCGGATGGCCTCCGCGAACACCTCGACGCGGGCGGTGACGCTGGTCCGTCCCACGCTCTCCACCCGGGCGACGGCCTCCAGGATCGTGTCGGCCGTCACCGGCGTCTCGAACCGGATGGCCTCGGACCCGGCCGTGATCATGTCCTGACGTGTGAACCGTGTGGCCGAGACCCACGCCACCTCCTCCATCAGCGCCATGATGAGGTTTCCGCCGAAGGTGCCGAAGTGGTTCTGACGCCCGGGGAGCACGGCGTTCACGAGGCGTGCCTCGGAGTCCTCCATGCGCTGGGCCAGTACGTCGTCGACGGCCTCCACCCCCGTCGGAGAGGCCGATGACGGGGAGGCGCTCATTCGGCCACCACGTCCACCAGTGCCTGGCCGGCCGTCACCGCGTCGCCCTCGGCCACGTGGATCACCTTCACCACGCCGGCCTGGTGCGCCATCACCTCGTTCTCCATCTTCATGGCCTCCACGATGACGAGCACCTCGCCCTCGGCGACGACCTGGCCGTCGGCCACCTGCAGCTTGAAGACGGTGCCCTGCATGGGGCTGGTGACGGTGTCGCCGCCCGCCGCGCCCACGGACTGGTGCGGATCCCGCTTGGTGCGCTTCTTCTTTCCGCCGCCGCCCACGCCGAACGTGGCGGGATCGAGGTGGAGGGTGACGTCGAAGCGCTTGCCGTTGACCTCGGCGGAGAGCGACCGGGCCACGAGCTCGGGTGCCTCCTCTGCCTCGGGCGCGGCTCCGCCGAGCGGCTCCACCGGAGCCAGAGGGGTGGGCGACTCGGCCATGGCCGCCAGCTGCGCGTGGCAGGCGCCGCCGTCGATGAAGTCCTGCTGCTCCAGCAGCCACAGGTGGAACGGGATGAGCGTGGTGGTGCCCTCGATGACGTACTCACGCAGCGCGCGGATCATGCGACGGCGGGCCGTCTCGCGGTCCACGTCCCAGACGATGAGCTTGGCGATCATCGGGTCGTAGATGTCGGCCACCACCGAGCCCGCCTGCACCCCGCTGTCGACCCGCACACCGGGGCCCGACGGCTCGCGGTACGCGGTGATGGGGCCGGGCGTGGGCAGGAAGATGTTGGACGCGTCCTCGGCGTTGATCCGGCACTCGATGGCGTGCCCGCGGGGGGAGACGTCGTCCTGGGTGAGGCTCATGGGCTCGCCGGCGGCGATGTTCACCATCTCGCGGATGAGGTCCACGCCGCAGGTCATCTCGGTGACCGTGTGCTCCACCTGGATGCGGGTGTTCATCTCGAGGAAGAAGAACTCCTCGCCCGAGACGAGGAACTCGAGCGTCCCGGCCGACCGGTAGCCGACCGACTTCGCCGCTGTCACCGCGGCGGCGAACATCCGCTCACGCAGCCCGGGGGAGACGACGGGGCTCGGCGACTCCTCCACCAGCTTCTGGTGGCGGCGCTGCACCGAGCAGTCGCGCTCGCCGAGGGCGATCGCGTTGCCGTGGGCGTCGGCCAGGATCTGGATCTCGACGTGCCGCGGATCGGGGAGGTACCGCTCCAGGTAGACGGCCGAGTCCGCGAAGAACTTCTCCGACTCGCGGCGGGCACCCTCGAAGGCGTCCTCCAGCTGGTCGGGCGTCAATGCGACGCGAAAGCCCTTGCCGCCACCGCCGGCGGAGGCCTTGACGGCAACCGGGTAGCCGATCTCGTCGGCGATCGGGCGGGCGGCCGCGACGTCGGGGACCTCCTCGCGGACACCGGGGACGATCGGCACGCCGGCGGCGTGCATCAGCTCGCGCGAGCCGATCTTGGAGCCCATGGCGTCGATGGCGTCGGCCGGCGGGCCGATGAAGGTGATGCCGGCATCCGCACAGGCGCGGGCGAAGCCGGAGTTCTCCGCCAGGAACCCGTAGCCGGGGTGGATGGCGTCGGCGCCGGCGCGACGGGCCGTCTCGATGATCGTGTCGACCTTGAGGTAACTCTCCGTGGCCGGGCCGGGGCCGATGAGGTAGGCCTCGTCGGCGTGCTTCACGAAGAGGGCGTCGCGGTCAACCTCGCTGTACACGGCGACGGAGGCGATCCCCATCTCGCGGAGCGTTCGGAACACGCGGATGGCGATCTCGCCACGGTTGGCGACAAGGACCTTATGAAACACTCCGGACTCCTTCTTCGATGGCGGCGCGGCGCCACTGCGAGCGGTACTGCCAGGGACGCGGATCCTCTGCGGCGGGTGCGGCGGAGGAGAGGACGGCGGTGGCCGCGGCGACGATGGCGGCGGCCTCCTCGGGGGTGGGGTCGCCCGAGACGGTGACCTCGGCGACGGAGATCACAGCGGGATGTTCCCGTGCTTGCGCGCCGGGCCGTTCTGTCGCTTCGTGAGCGACAGCTCGAGTGCGCGGATGAGCCAGGGGCGCGTGTCCTCGGGGAGGATCACGGCGTCCACGTAGCCGCGTTCGGCGGCCAGATAGGGGTTGGAGAACCGCTCCGTGTACTCGTCGATCAGCTCCGTGCGGCGCTCGGCCGGATCGTCGCCGTTCTCCTGGGCGGCGGCCAGCTCCTTGCGGAACACGATGTTGACGGCCCCCTCGGCGCCCATCACCGCGATCTCGGCGGTGGGCCATGCGGCGTTGAAGTCGGCGCCGATGTGCTTGCTGTTCATGACGTCGTAGGCACCGCCGTACGCCTTGCGCGTGATGACCGTGATCTTCGGCACCGTGGCCTCCGAGAACGCGTACAGCAGCTTGGCGCCGTGGAGGATGATGCCCCCGTGCTCCTGCGCCGTGCCGGGGAGGAACCCGGGGACGTCCTCGAACACGAGGAGCGGGATGTTGAACGCGTCGCAGAAGCGCACGAAGCGCGCGCCCTTGATGGACGCGTCGATGTCGAGCACACCGGCGAGCGCCTGCGGCTGGTTCCCGACGACTCCCACGGAGTGCCCGTTGAGTCGCGCGAAGCCCACGATGATGTTCTGGGCGTAGAGCGGGGCGACCTCGAAGAAGTGCTCGTCGTCGACGATGGACCGCACGACGGCGCGCATGTCATACGGCTTGGTGGCCTGCTCGGGCACGATCGTGGCGAGGGCCGGGTCGCGGCGCTCGGGATCGTCGTCGGGCTCCTCGTACGGCGCCGGGTCGAGGTTGTTCTGCGGGATGTACGAGACGAGCTCCCGGACCATGTCCAGGCACTGCTCCTCGTCGTCGGCCGCGAAGTGGGCCACGCCGGACTTCGTCGCATGGGTGACGGCGCCGCCCAGGTCCTCGAACGTGACGTCCTCACCGGTGACCGTCTTGATGACGTCGGGCCCGGTGATGAACATGTGGCTCGTCTCCTTCACCATGAAGATGAAGTCGGTGATCGCCGGGCTGTAGACCGCGCCACCCGCGCAGGGGCCCATGACGACGCTGATCTGCGGCACGACGCCACTGGAGCGCACGTTGCGGTGGAAGATGTCGGCGTACCCGGCCAGGCTGACCACGCCCTCCTGGATGCGCGCGCCGCCGGAGTCGTTGATCCCGATGACGGGGCAGCCCATGCGCTCCGCCAGGTCCATGACCTTGCAGATCTTCTCGGCGAAGACCTCGCCCAGGCTCCCGCCGAAGACGGTGAAGTCCTGGCTGAAGACGCAGACGGGGCGCCCGTCGATCAGGCCGTGCCCGGTGATGACGCCGTCACCCCACGGCCGGGTGTTCTCGAGGCCGAACCCGTGTGCGCGGTGCCGGGTGAAACGGTCGAGCTCCTCGAACGACCCCGGGTCGAGGAGGAGGTCGATCCGCTCGCGCGCGGTCTTCTTGCCGCGTGCGTGCTGGCGTTCGATGGCCGCCTCGGAGGCGGCGTGGAGTGCCTCGTCCTGCAGGCGCTGCAGGCGTTCACGTTTGTCTTCGCTCATGCGTACCTTGGATGTGGGTCGGTTCGGCGCGTCGGATGGGCCGGTGACCGCGAGGTCACGTCAGAGCACGGCCGCCGTCCCCGTCGACCGAGGCCCGCTCCCCGGCGGGTCCGGTCGCTCTCGTCGCCTTCCGCGGAGAGAGCTGGACGTCGGCGCGACTCGTCGTCGGCATCGGTCCCGCAATCTACATGGTCGGGATTCAAACTGTCGACAATTCACTTGCCTTCTGTCGGTCCGGTCCGCCAAACTGGTTGGTGATGCCTGAGATTGTCGACAGAACGCCCATGCCGGCCCCGAGCGGATCGCTCTCCGACGCGGTCACCGAGCGGTTGCGGGAGGCGATCATCACGGGGGAGCTGGCACCCGGCGCCAAGCTCTCCGAGCCGGAGCTGTCACAGCGGCTGGGCATCGGTCGCGGTTCGCTCCGTGAGGCGCTGCAGCGCCTGGAGGGGATGCGCCTGGTGGAGCGCCGTCCGCGTGTCGGCGCCCGGGTCGCCGGTCTGGGCCGCCGTGAGCTGGTCGAGCTGTACACCGTGCGCGAGGCGCTCGAGAGCATGGCGTGTCGCCTGGCCGCCGATCTCATGTCGGCCGACGAGATCGCGGACATCCGGCGGCTTCTGGTCGGCGATGCGGCGGACCTCGACGCCCGGATGTCGGCAGCGTCGGACCGTGAGGGCCTCCGTGACTTCCACTTCCGGATCGTCCAGGGCAGTGGCAACCACGAGCTCGAACTCATGATGAACGACCTCTCGCATCGCGTGCGCCGGTACCGCTATCGTTCGCGTCAGATCCCCGGGCATCTCTCGCGGGGGCTTCGCGATCACCACCGGATCCTCGACGCGATCGAGGCGCGGGATGGCGAGCTGGCCGAGATGTTGATGCGCCGCCATATCCGCGCGGAGTGCATCAGCGTCGAGGCGGCGATGGGGGACGGGGTGCAATCGGACGGAGGCGGGGCGTGAAGATCACGGGCTGGGTGTTCATCGTGGTGGCCGTCATCGTCGGCTTGGTGGGCCTCTTCCTGCTGGGGGCCGGGATCAGCGGTCGGGGGGACGTGTCCATCCCCGCGCTCCTCTTCATGGCGGTGGGCAACATCGCCTTCTGCGTCGCGATGTTCATCGGCGGTCTGGCGATGGTCCGGCGGGCCAACGGGCCGCGTCCGGTGGATCCGGATGCGGCGGCCGAGCAGGTGGGCTCGCCCGGCTGACGTGTTCGTGACCGGCCGCCGGCCGGACGGACCGGCGATCCGTCCGGGGTCCTCGTCCGCGCATCCCGTCCGACGGGTGCGACGTCACCGGGCGTCGTCGGCTCCGGCGAGCGAGCCGGTCCGTCGCATGCCGGGGACGACGAGTCGCCGTCATGACCTCGGAATGAGACCCCGGATCCGCATCACGGTGCTCCCGAGGCCGCCACGTGCGGTGGTCCTCGTGATCCACGGCGGCGACGGTGACGGGACGGCGCCGGTACGGGCATGGCAGCCGGCGGTGGTACGGATGCGTCTGCTTGCCGCCCACATCGCACGTCGCACCACGGATGTCGCGGTGCTCCGCCTGCTCAATCGCGCCCGTGGACTCGGTGAACGACCTCTGGCGGACGTCGACTGGGCGCTCTCCGAGATCGGCCGCCGGTTCCCGTCCGCGCCGATCTGGCTGGTCGGCCATTCACTCGGCGGAACCGTCGCGCTCGCGGCGGCAGGACGGACGGGGGTGGAGGGGGTCGTCGCCCTGTCTCCATGGCTGTCCGGGCAAGAGGAGGTCGATCCTCTGGTGGGTCGTACGTCGCTCGTCCTGCACGGTGCACAGGACACGGTCACCGATCCCGGGCTCTCGTGCGAACTCGTCCGACGGGCCCGGGACCGTGGCGCCGCGGCGAGCCTCGTCCTGGTCAGGAACGGAGGTCACGGGATGCTGCGCCGATACGGGACCTTCCACCGTCTGTGCTCGGGCTTCATCCGAGCGGCCTCCGGTGGTCGGTGCGGAGCCCCGCGGCGACGGGAGGAGCACCTCGTCGATCGCCTGTGGCGGACCCCGGGCGCGGGAGAGATGTGATCCTGCGGGCGTTCGCGTCCGGCCGTTTGTCTCCGTCCAAGTGAAATATTCCGGGGCTTGGTGACAATTACGGTGTATGAGGTCGGTCGAGCAAGACGCCACCGAGATCGTCCTGGTCACGGGGTGGTCGGCGCTGGCCGACGTCGTGCCGTCGTGGCTGGGTGATCGTCACGCCGTTCGTGCCGTCGCCGACATGGTGCGTGTCCGGGCCGAGTCGCGCGGCGTCGACGACATGATCATCGTCGGTCCGGATCAGGCGGAGCCGGATGTCATCGGGCTGCTGCGGATGGTCAACGGGCGGATGCCCGTCGTCGTGATCGTGGCGGAGGACGAACCCGGGCGTCAGGTGCGGTGGCTGCGGTGGGGTGCGTCGGCCGTCGTGCACATGGACGATCTGGATGGTGAAACGATCCACCATGTGGTCCGGGAGGTGCGGTCCGGGCGGGCCGTGGCGAACGATGCCGCGATGCAGTGCCTGCAGGAATCGCTGCGTATCGAGGGCGGGCTCACGGATCGTCAGCTCGCTGTCATACGGATGATCGAGTCCGGTGTGCCGATCCGTGAGATCGCCGATCGGTTGTATGTCACGGAGAGCACCGTCAAGACCCACGTGCAGCGACTGTGCCGACGGTTCGGCGTCGCCGATCGTAAGGGGCTCGCCGCACTGGTCCGGGGTGTCGGCCTGGGATCGGATGCTTCGGGTCGCCCGATCCTCGGGGCGAGCTCTTGACGAGTGCCGGCATTCGCGCCTACGTGCACGATGACAATGCCAACCGCACCCAGATCACCGAAACGCCATCGGGTGGCCCCACGACGACCGTCGCGACCGACACGTACGACCGAACAGCGGCGAACAGCCCCGGCCTCGATGAGCTCACAACGATGACCGTGGACGGCAAGACCACCACGTTCGACGACAACGGGGACGGCCGTGTGACCACGCAGGCTGGGTCGGTCGGGCGGACCATGAGCTGGGACGGGCACGACCGCTGGACCGGCGGCACGTTTGGTACGACCACCGTCGTCAACACGCTCGATCCCGCCGGCAAACTGCAGCAACGCCGCGCCAACGGCAACGATGCCACGACCACCCGGCACAGCTACGCCGGCGGCAGCCCCGTCTTCGTCCTCAACGACGACGGCACCACGATCACGACAACGAACATCGACGGACCGGTCGGCGCGGTAGCCACCTACCACGGCCCACCCACAGCAGGGTCTGTTGTGACGTTCCCGTACTTCAACGGTCACGGTGACAGCACCGCCACGGCCGACAGTACCGGCGCACGAACGGGACTTGTCAAAAGCTACGACCCGTTCGGCAACCAGGATGTCGCCTCCTATACGAACGGCACCGATGAAGCGTGGACCGGTGCGGGGCACAAGAAGACCGACATCAGCGCCAACCTCGTCCACATGGGCGCCTGGCCGTACGATCCGACCCGCGGCCGTTTCCTGTCCGTCGACCCCATCGACGGCGGAAACCCCAACAACTACGAGTACGCCAGCCAGGATCCCGTCGACGGGTACGACCTTACGGGTGAATGCGACTTCTATACGTGCATGGGCAATGGTGTGAAGAAGGCCGGCAAGAAGGCTGGTAAGTGGGCATGGAAGAACCAGGAAAAATCATAATGTGTGCGGCTGAGGCGATCGTTGGTTACGCGACGGCTCCGGTCGGCGGCGCAGTACCGGCCTGGAGGATTGCGGCTGGCTCTTTGGCCTCGGAGCATTGGGTACTCTAGTGATGAAGAGTCGCGGAGAGTCCTACAGGATGCCATCTGTGGTGGCGGGTCGTGGAGGGCCGATGATGACGGGTGGCCCTGGGGCGACAGTCCTGCCGCCGTCTCCACAGCTCGTGCTGGCTCCGCACGAGCGGACGTGGTACTGAGATGGGCCGCCTGCTCCGGGGACGAAGTGTGCCGTTTATCGTCTTCTATGGCGGTCTCTTAGCCGTGCATTTTCTCACTAGGGGGCATTCGGGGGTGTGGTGGTGGATGGGTATGAGTGTGTGGGTGGTCGCATTGTTAAGCTGGGGGTGGAGGGGCGACCTGCCGCCGTACGATGTAGTGGCTATCACTTCTATGGGCGGTCTCTTAGCCGTGAAGTTTGTCGCTAATGGCCATTCGGAGGTGTGGTGGTGGGTCGGCTGTTGTGTGTGGGGGGTCGCATGGGTGAGCTGGGGATTCTGGGTGAGGCGGCACTCCGACAATGAGTGGCTGAACCA
>CALMEC010000301.1 GCA_937862675.1 uncultured Actinomycetes bacterium | reverse complement strand
TGACGGTGTGGTAGTGAATGCCGAAGTGTTCAGCGAGGTCCTTGGCGGTCGCGCCCTCCTGATACAGCGTGACCAACTCGTCGACCTGGGTGGCGCTCAGGAAGGTTTGAGTCATCCCAACTGAGCGCACCACACGACCCGCGAGTCGGCAACGGAGGGCTCAGTGTGGCGACGGCTACCCTCGTAGACACCGCGTGACCAGCGAGAAGCCACGGTTCCCAAGGCCGGGAAGGTTCTCAGACTCTCTACGCAGGTGTATTAGGTGCGCCGGTCCAGACCTCGGTCGAGGTCGTGGACACCATCCACGCCCTATCGCGCGGTCGCCATATGCGCGGCGAGGTTGCCGAGCAGCTCTTCATGGATGCGGGCCAGGCCCTTCGGCGCGAAGGTCTTCTCAAAGAAGCCGCCGATGCCGCCGGCGCCCTTCCAGGTGGTCGTCGCCGTGACGGCGCTGGCACCGCCGGCCGGGGAGACCCGGAACGTGGTCACCATCGAGGAGTTCCGATCCTTCTCGATCACGCTGTCCCCGGTGAGGGTGATGTCGGCGACGACCTGACGGACCCGCTTCTTCGTCGCGTGGAGCCGCCACGTGACGACGGTCCCCGTGTCCATGCCGCCCTCCAGGACGGCGTAGTCCGTGTACTCGGCGGGCAGGATGGCCGGGCGAACGGTCTCGTAGTCCGCGAGTGCGGCCAGCACGTCGGCCGGAGCGGCCGCGATCGTGGCTTCGGTGGTGGCGGTGACGGTTCCCATGTGCGGAGCTCCTTTGAGTCGGTCGGCGGCGGGCACGAGCGCACCCCTGCCGGTGATCCGGCGCCCGGTCAGATCGCCGATACGGGACCGTATCGCGGTCGGCAGAACCAGGCCGTGCACGTCTGACGCCGTACTCTGGCCCGTCCCCGGACCGTGGGCCGCACCGACATCGCAGAAGATCATGCGTCTCAGCGGCATCGGCTCACCAGGACCATAGCCACCACAGCCATGGCGACGCGCCGGCTCTGTCAGGCTGACCGGACTGTTCACCGAATGTTCCGCCGCTGCGGCAACGGGAGCCACCGGGGTGTGCCATGGATCAACCGCAGTCCGAACGCCGTCTGCGATCGACGCCGCCTCCGTCCGACAATCCGATCACACGCTCCTTCGAGCGGATGATCACACAGGTACGGTCACGCCCCCTGCGGGGGCACGTGGCCGACTACATCCCCGAACTGGCCAAGGCCGACGCGGAGGCCTTCGCGATCACGGCGACATCGGTGTCGGGCCATGTCTACGAAGCCGGCGACGCCCGCACCCGCTTCACGATCCAGTCGATCTCGAAGCCCTTGGTCTATGCGCTCGCACTCGGTGCCCGGGGCATCGATGACGTGCTCGGTCACGTCGGAGTGGAACCGAGCGGGGACGCGTTCAACGCGATCAGCTTCGATGAGCGCAACCGACCCGCGAACCCTCTGATCAACGCTGGCGCGGTGGTCACGACCTCACTCATCCGTGCCGCGAGCGCGGACGAACGGTTCGCGACGATCCGCGCAGGACTCTCCGCGTTCGCGGGACGCGATCTCGAGGTGGACGAGGCGGTCTATCGCTCCGAGTCCGCCACCGGAGATCGCAATCGCGCACTGGCGATGCTGGCACGGTCCTTCGGCGTTCTGGAGTGTTCGGTCGACGACGCGGTCGAGCCCTACTTCCGTCAATGCGCGATGTCGGTGGACTGCACCGACCTCTCCGTCATCGGGGCCACCCTGGCCAACGACGGAGAGAACCCGGTCACCGGCCACCGTGTGGTGTCGCCCGTCGTGGCCCGGCAGACGCTCTCCGTGATGTCGAGTTGCGGGATGTACGACCGCTCCGGCCAGTGGCTCTTCGACGTCGGGATGCCGGCGAAATCCGGCGTCGGCGGCGGGATCGTCGCAGTCGCACCGGGCGAGTACGGGATCGGCGTGTTCAGTCCTCCGTTGGACGCCGCCGGCAACAGCAGGCGTGGCGTGGTGGCAACCCCCCCCCCGGCGGGGGGAATTCGGGCTGCCCCCGTCCACCAC
>CALMEC010000300.1 GCA_937862675.1 uncultured Actinomycetes bacterium | reverse complement strand
GCGTCGGTGCACTGCGCCGACAGGATCACCGCGACGAGCAGCTGGAACGGGCTCCCGTGGTCGAGCGGGATCACGATCTCGGGATACTCCTCGGCCAGCCGCTCGGCGACGATCCGTCCGCGCCCGCGCGGTGTCCGTGGCTTGCCCATCGTGTGAGCGTAGCGAGACGCGTGCGGTGGGCGTGCGTCACGGATCCCCGGTGATCCGTCCGGGTCCCTCCCCGGCGGGTCCGCGTGGACGACCGCACCCGCCCCGGCGGCGTCCATGTGAGGACGATGCGTAACATGATCCGTCGATGCCTGACTTCGACGTGATCGTCATCGGAGCCGGTCCCGCCGGTTCTACCGCCGCCTACCGCCTCGCCCGCCGCGGGGCGCGCGTCGCCCTCCTGGATCGCGCGACGTTCCCCCGCGACAAGCCCTGCGGGGGCGGGATCACCCTCCGCGGACTGCACCACCTCCCCGTCGACGTCACGTCGGTCGTCGAGGATCGCATCACGGTGGCGGAGCTCGGCTTCGGCTACGACGACCGTTTCGTGCGCCACGCCGACTCCCCCGTCGTCTACATGACGCAGCGTCGGCGCCTGGACGCCCTGCTCGCCCAGAACGCCGCCGATGCGGGGGCCGACTTCCGCGACGGCGTCCGGGTCCGCACCATCGAGACGGATCCCCGGGGCGTCGCCGTCGCCACCGACACCGACCGCATCACCGCGTCACTCCTCATCGGTGCCGACGGCTGCAACGGGGTCAGCGCCAAACAGCTCGGCCTGGGCGGCGGAGTCACCTACGGGGTCGCGTTCGAGGGCAACGTCGGATGGGACGTCCTCGACCACTCCTATTGGAAGGGTCGCCTCCTCCTGGAGTTCGCCACGGTTCCGGGCGGCTACGGCTGGGTCTTCCCGAAGGGCGACCACGCCAACGTCGGAGTCGGCGGCTGGGGCCGCGAGGGCGGCAACCTGAGGGCGCACCTGGCACGTCTCTGCGACCAGTACGGGATTCCGCAGGACCGGGTGACCCACGCACGCGGTTATCGCCTCCCCCTGCGTGACCCCCGTTCACCGGTGGCCACGGACCGGGCCGTCGTCGTGGGCGATGCCGCAGGACTGGTCGATCCGATGTCGGGAGACGGGATGTACGAGGCCTTCCTCTCGTCGCGCCTCGCCTGCGACACCGTCGGCGAGTTCCTGGACGGACGGGCCACCACCCTCGAGCCCTACAAGCGTGCCCTGGACGGCGCGCTGTCGCGGCATCGCAGCGTCTCCTGGGGCGGCAAGCTCCTGTTCGACGAGTGGCCCCGCCTCGCCGGCCGCATCGCACGGTCGAAGTGGCTCTGGCCGAAGGTCGTGCGCCGCATCCGCGGGGACGGCTACCGGGGTGTCCACACACCGGGCACGCCACGGCTGGAGGACATCGCACGGCGTGTCTACCGCCCTGCGCGGGGTGAGGCGACACGGCCGGAGACGTCCGGCTCCTCGGCTGCGGCAGCGGAGACCGCCGGCCGCGGCTGACCGACGTCGCGGTGCGGACGCCGGGGCCGCGTCCCGTCCCGCGCGACGTGACGGGCGCCGCCACCGGTCGCCCGTCGGCGACCCGCGCGATGACGGCACCCGCCACGACCGGGGTCTCAGCCGAGTTCGCTGAGCTCCCCGTTGGCGATCCGGAGGCGCCGGGGGGTGCGCTGCGCGATCGCCGAATCATGGGTGACGAGGACGACGGTCAGGCCGGCATCCCTCCAGAGCCCCTCGATGACCTCCCAGATCTCGTCGCGCATGCCCTCGTCGAGATTGCCGGTCGGCTCGTCGGCCAGGAGCACCTCCGGCTCCTTGACGAGGGCGCGGGCGATCGCGACCCGCTGCTGCTGACCGCCCGAGAGCTCCGCCGGCCGGTGCGTCGCCCGGTCGGCGAGGCCGACCTTCGCGAGGACGGCGTGCGCACGCTCCCGTCGCTCCTCGGCGGTGATCGTCCCCCCGGAGTTGGCCGGCAGGATCGCGGCCTCCACGTTCTCGCTGGCGTTGAGCACCGGGATCAGGTTGTAGTGCTGGAACACGAACCCGATCCTCTGTGCGCGGATCGTTGTCAGCTCGGCGTCGTCCAGCGTCGCGAGGTCGCGATCGAAGGCCACGACGAAGCCCGATGTGGGCCGGTCGAGGCCGCCCAGCATCTGGAGGAGCGTCGACTTGCCCCCGCCCGTCGGACCCTGGATCGAGACGAGCTCGCCGTCGGCGATGTCCAGGTCGATCCCCCGTAGGGCGTCGATCGTGCCACGTTCCTTGGTGGCGTACTGCTTGGTGACTTCGGTGATGGAGTACATGTCGTTTCCTTGGGATGAGGGGTCAGGCGATCGAACGCAGGGCCTCGGCCGGACTGAGGCGGGCGGCGCGCCAGCCTCCGACGGCTCCAGCCAGGAGACCGCCGACGACGGCGACCCCGAGGGCGATCAGGACGATCCGCGGGCTGATCGGGGCGTGGAGGATCTGCTCGATGGTCGAGCCGGTCGTACGCGCCGCACCGTTGGGAGCCGCGTCGCCACCCGGACCGCCGTCACCGCCGAAGGGTCCCCCGCTGCCGCCGAAGCCGGTCACGGCCTTCGCGGCGCTCAGCGAGATTCCCGCCAGGTTGATGCCCAGGATGGCGACGAGACCGATGATCGCCCCGAGGGCGCCGCCGATCAGCGCCTGCACCAGTGACTCGCCCGCGACCTGCCCGACGACGCGACCACGCGACCAGCCGATGGCCTTGAGGGTGCCGAGTTCACGTGTCCGCCGGTTGACGCCGGAGACCGTGAAGAGGACGGCGAGTCCGAAGGCCGCCGCCAGCACCGCGATGGAGAGCCACTTCCCGAGTGACGACGCGAGGTCCGACGCGCTCGAGAGCGACCCGGTGACCGACGACGCCAGATCCTCCTGCGTCTCGACCGACAGCGCCGGCAACGCCGTGGTGATGGCGTCGGCGACCGAGCCGACCCGGCCGGCGGACGTCGCCTTGACGTAGACCGTGGAGATCTTGCCGGTCTCACCGGACAGCGACTGGGCCAGCCGAAGCGGGATGTAGACGTCCGAGTCGGTGGCGACGCCGGTTCCGCTCGTGGACGTCGCGATGCCGATGACCGTCAGCTTCGTCCCGGCGACGGAGACCGTGTCGCCGACGTCGAGGTCGTTCTCGCTCGCGTAGACCGAGTCGACGACCGCCACCTTCGCCTTGGCGGCGGCGGTCGAGAGCCCCTTGCCCTTGGTCACGGTCATCGTGGTGAGCGGGCCGAGTGCGTCCGAGGAGGGATCGAGGCCGGTCACCGTGAAGCGATCGACGGAGAAGGAGCTCGGTCCGCCGGCCGTACCGCCGCTTCCCGGGCTCCCGCCCTGCCGCATCTGGCTGACATCCGGGATCTCTCCGGTGAAGCTCGAGTTCTCCAATGACAGGGTCCCCCCCGCCGCGGACACGCCGTCGACGCCGGTGATGGTCGTCAGCTTCGAGGCGGAGAAGGTCGTCGATCCCCGTGTCGTCGTGAGACGCTCACGTGAGAGGCGGGTGGTGCCGTCGCCGGTGGACCGGCCCGCACCGTTCCCGAAGTCGAAACGACCGCCGCCGGGGCCGCCGGAGCCCGCCTCGGGCGCCTGGGTCACGGTGATGTCGGTGCCGATGCCGTAGACGGACTCCAGAACGTCGCTCTGGGCGTTGCGGACACCGGCGGCGAACGCGTTGACGACGACGACGAGGGCGATGGCGACGGCCATGCCGATCGCCACGATCGCGGTCTGCCGGCGCCT
The DNA here is from genome assembly GCA_937862675.1 of uncultured Actinomycetes bacterium. Taxonomy (GTDB): domain Bacteria; phylum Actinomycetota; class Thermoleophilia; order Miltoncostaeales; family Miltoncostaeaceae; genus CALMEC01. The sequence goes on along the minus strand of CALMEC010000300.1, from coordinate 7,776 downwards.
CCCGCCGAGCTCGCGTCTGAGATAGGTGGTGAACACGGATTCCTCTCGGAGAGAACAGTTGACGCCGGGACGCTAAGCCGCGTCCTTCGGAGCGAACTGATCGTCGACTGTGATCCACCTGTGCGTATGGGCGCGCGAGTCGGCGACGGGCCGCACCTCGGGCGTATGCCGGTCCGGCGGACCTGGCCCCGACCGGACGGAGCGCACGTCGCATCGGTCGATCCGGTCCCGACAGGCGAGGGTGAAGGACGTCCCGCTGCGCACGGAGTCCGGCCGCTGCGACCGCCGGGGACCGGTCGCCATGGCCGGGGCGCCCTCGGACGGGGTCCGGAGCCGTGTGGGATCCCCGTCAGGTCCTCACGGCGTGAGGACTCACCGCCAGCTTCGCCGGGGACGGTCGCGGTTGCGCAGGCCGGTGATGCGACCATCGTCCGGGCGCACGAAGAGCACGACCCGGTCGCCCGCCTGGGCCGCGTGGAGAACGGCCGGGACGGCGTATCCCGCCGGCTCGGCCGGCATGCCCTCCATCCAGACGACATGGATCGCCGACGAGAGGCGCGGATCGACGGGCGGACCCGCCTCCGGCTCGCGATCGCGGCGCGCCTGCTCGTACGCCGGGCGCCAGAGCGGGTTCACCCGGCGCACCTCGATCCGTGCAACCCGTCCCTCCAGCCGCGTGGCGCCCGGATGGAGGACGAGGCCGAGCACGCTCATGTCCAGGAGGCGCTGGAGGGCGTTGACGACGCGTGAGGTGCGCCCGCGCGGCCGGAACTCCGGCACCAGCGGGGGCAGACCCTCCGGGCGCACGCCGGGATCACGTCCGTCGTCCCCGGTCACGGTCGTCCCGTCCGGTGATGCCGGCGCCGGGGGTCCGCCCGGCCTGGCAGGCGCCCGGTCACGATCCCCGCGCCGGACGGGTCGACCGTGCCGCGCCGGGACGACGTCCGCCCACAAGGTGGGTAGTGCCGCGGAGGTGTGGCACTACCCATCCAGGGCCTCCGGCCTCGGGACGAGGATCCCGCGCCTCACGCCGACAGGGCACGACGCGCCGAAGCGCATCCGGAGATAGCGTCCCAGCCGCTCGCGGATCCACGTGTGACCGCGGTCCCGCTCGCCGCCGTCCGCCCCGCCGGACCGCGCCAGCTCCGTCGCCGCCTCGCCCAGGTCGGACAGTGGCATCGGCGTGATCTCCCACGAGGCGCCGTCCGGATCGTCCGGCCAGCGCACCCCGGCCGAGCGGAGGGCGGCCACCATCCACGCGTCGTCGCGAGCGGTCCAGGGGCGTCGCGGGGACCGCGGGGGGTCCATCGTGTCCCACTCGCCCGCAGGGATCCCGAGATGCACCGATGTGAGGCGGTCCACCCGCTCCACGGCGATCCGCGTCCGATCGACGAGATCGTCCTCGTCCCACGACCACGGGACACGATCGAAGGCATCGGCCGTCGGATCACGACGGACGGCGAGCCTCCTCAATGCCACCACCTCGCGGACCGCCTCGTGAAGGGCACCCGACGGCGGACCCGCTCCCAGCGGCACCCGCGCGGCATAGCCCGGATTGAAGTTGAGGCCGCTGGTCAGGGTGCGAAGCCATGCGGTGCCGACCCGCGTGTTGAAGATCGCCAGCAGTTCGTCGACGCGGACCGCGGCATCGTCCGTACGCGGCAGGAAGGTGACGATCCCTGCACGGGCGGCCGTGCCCGCATCGGCCTCACGCGCACAGAGCCACCCGCCGGCCACCCGCGGATATTCCACGAGACCCGTGCGGTCCGGTTGTCCGGCGACATGCTCACGGAGCATGCGATGGACCGTCCCGGCCGCCCAGCCCTCGCGTCCCTGCCCGCCGGAAACCCGCACCCAGTCCTCCCCGGGGGGCACGTCCCACCACGGGTGTACGTCGCGTCGATGACTCCCCGTCCACGCCCCGTCGAAGGTGGTGAAGAAGTCGCCCACGAACGGCGTCGCGTCCCTCCGGGCGAGTATCCGCGCCGGAACCTGCGGGGCGAACGGAGGAATCGGCGTTCCGCGGACAGCATCGGCCGTGACACGGACGGCCCCCTCGCCGGCCGTCGCGAACCCGTCGTCATCCGCCGACGGGACGTCGACGAGGTCCCAGCCGTCGACCGGGGCGCCCCGTTCCAGGACGCTCACCGCGCAGAACACGAGCGGGGCCTGGTCGAACACGCCCTGCCCGAGCCGCGCGATCAGCCGCGGTCCGCCCTCGTCCAGGATCCGTCGCCGGAAGGATGCGGCGGACCGGTCGTTGAGCCACCCCGCCGGGGTGATCGTGCCGCATCTCCCTCCACGGGCGACGAGGCCCCACGAACGTCGCTGGACGGCCACCGCGAGGTCCGCCACCGGGGCGCCCTCCAGCTCCCGCAGCCATGCGACCAGCGATCCGTCCATCTGACGCGTCCCGACGTAGGGCGGGTTCGTCACGACGACGTCGAACCGCTCATCCGCCCAGACGACCGGATCGAGGATCCCGGCGGGCGACGGCAACGCCGTGAGATTCGCGACGACGGCCCGGCCGGCGACATCCCCGAGCGCCTCCTGCGCGATGGTCACCGCGTCGGCGTCGATGTCGGCGCCCCAGACCGCGTGCTCCGCCGCGTGCACGAGCGCGTCGGCCCGGCGGCCGGGATCACCGATCGTCCCCTCCTCGTCCTGGATCAGGTCCGCCAGGAACTCCACGGCCGCGACGAGGAACGCCCCCGATCCGCAGCAGGGATCGGCGACGCGGAGTTCACGTGCCGGGATCGGCTCCCCGCCCCCGACCGCGCCGGACAGGCAGAGCCCCCATCCGCGGCGCAGCGGCGTATCGGGGTGCCAGCCGCACCACATCGCGCCGAGCGTGTTCTGGAGGAGGAAGCGCACGACCGGCTGCGGCGTGTAGACGCGCGTCGCATCCGCCAGGTCGGACGCCGTGATGCGGTCCCCTGCGCGGGCACGGGCGAACACGGCGTCCTTCCCCGGGATCCCGATCGCCTCGTGGAACCATCCCCGTCCCGGCGGAACCGGTCCGAACCGGCCCGCCGTCACGTCGTCCCAAACGGCGGCCCGGGCCACCTCCGGCGGCGCTCCCGCCCGTTCCCGGGCGATGCGTTCACGTGCGACACGCCGCCGGAGGGCGGCCCGATCGATGTGCTCCGGCACGTGCCGGTGCGGGTCAGATCCCGGCGATGTACGTGCGGTAGGCCGCGACGTCCATGAGCCCGTCGAGCTCGGACGGATCGGTCAGCCGCACCCGGATCAGCCAGCCGTCACCGTAGGAGTCCGTGTTCACGACCTCGGGGGTGTCCACGACCCCGGTGTTGACGGCGACCACCTCGCCACTGGCCGGCGCGATGATGTCGGACACGGCCTTCACCGACTCCAGCTCGCCGTAGCTCTCGTCCCTGACAACGGCGGAGCCGACCTCGGGCGGGTCGAAGAAGACCACCTCGCCCAGGGCGTCCTGCGCGTACCAGGTGATGCCGAACACGGCCTCCTCACCGTCCACGCGGACCCAGTCGTGTTCCTGGTGGTACCGGAGGTCCTCGGGATAGGTCTCGTCTGCCACGTCAGGCGCTCCTTTGGGGTGATGTGTCGATCAGTGGACGGGGCCGCACGACGGCGCCCCGGTGCTTGCCGCGGATGTCGATGATGATCGCGGTCCCGTCGGCCGCCCGGTCGCTCGCGACGTAGGCGAGCCCGAACCCGACGTCCCGGATGGGCGAGAGCGTGCCGCTCGTCACCGCGCCGATCACCTCCCCGTCCACGAGGACGGGGCACCCGGACCGGGGGATCCCCGGCTCGGTCAGCTCGAACATGACGAGCGTCTCCGGCGTCCCCTCCGCCGCGTCACGACGGATCCGCTCGACGCCCTCGAACTCCGTGCCGAGCGCGCACACCCAGCCCAGCCCGGCCGCGATCGGGCTGCGGGAGCGCGAGAGCTCGTTGCCGTAGAGCGGGTAGCCCATCTCCAGCCGCAGCGTGTCGCGCGCCGCGAGCCCCGCGGGTGCGGGAGCGGCCGGGCCGGCCATCACGGGGTCCCAGACCTCCGTGGCGGCGTCCGCCGGACAGAGGATCTCGATGCCGGGCTCGCCCGTGTAGCCGGTGCGCGCCACCAGGCAGTCGACACCCGCGAGGGCGACCGGGGTGATCTGGAAGTACGCGAGCCCCTGCAGCGTCTCGAGGTCCGCACCGGCGACCGGCGTGACGGCCGCCTCCCAGCCGCGCCCCTGGAGCGCCAGCATCGCGTAGTCGGAGGAGACGTCGGTGAAGGAGGTCTCGGATGAGACGCGTCCGGCGATCCACGTCGAGACCGGCTCGACGTTGGCGGCGTTGCACACCACGAGGTAGGTCTCGAGCCCGGTCCGGTAGAGGATGAGGTCGTCGATGACGCCGCCGTCGGAGGCGCAGAGGACGGTGTACTGGCCGTCGCCCGGGGCCAGACGGGAGACGTCGTTCGTGAGCAGCCGTTGCAGGTCGTCCTGGGCCGTCGGACCCGACAGGGTCAGCTGCCCCATGTGCGACACGTCGAAGATGCCGCATCCGCCGCGGACGGCCCGGTGCTCCTCACGGACCCCGCTGTACTGGATGGGCATCTCCCATCCCGCAAACGGGGCCATCCGCGCGCCGAGCGCGATGTGGCGGTCGGCGAGGGGCGTGCGTCGCAGGTCGTCTCCCATGTGGGCGGACGCTACCACGCGCCTCCACGGTTCCCGGCGGGTCGGGAGGGGATCGGCGGGGGCCGCGGCAAGGGGCGCACGGGCCGGGGGCGGACGGACCCGCCGGGGGCCAACCCGGCCAGGCACCCGCCCCCCGTCGGGCGCCCCCGGGCACTTGTCGCGGAGGAAGTCCGGCACGTCCAGGATCCCCGCGTCGTCGCCGACCTCGAGGGAGTCCCGCTCGGAGCGCCGGAAGGTCGGGACGTCGGACCGCGACGGCTCGCCCCCCTGCTCGCGTCCCGCCTCGAAGTTCGGGAAGAGCGGTTCGCGACGCCACGATCCCTGGCTGGTCTGCTGACGCGGACGCTGTTCCTGGCCGCGTCCCTGCTGGACGGCGCCCTGCCCCTCGAAGCCCGTGGCGATGACCGTGACGCGCAGGTGGTCGCCGGCGTTCTCGTCGATGACGGCGCCGAAGATCACGTTGCAGTCGCTGTGGGCGGCGTCACGGATGAGCGTGGCCGCCTCGCTGACCTCGAACAGGCCGAGGTCGGCACCTCCCGTGATGTTCATCAGGATGCCCGTTGCACCGGCGACGGTGGACTCGAGCAGCGGCGACGAGATGGCCATGCGGGCCGCCTCGACCGCGCGGTGCTCGCCTGTGGCCAGTCCGATGCCCATGAGCGACGCGCCCGCACCGGACATGATCGTGCGGACGTCGGCGAAGTCGAGGTTGACGAGACCCGGCACGGTGATCAGGTCGGTGATGCCCTGCACGCCCTGGCGCAGGACGTCGTCGGCGAGCCGGAAGGCGTCGACGATGGAGGTGTTGGGGTCGACGACCTCGAGCAGTCGCTCGTTGGGGATGACGATGACCGAGTCGACGTGCTGCCGGAGCTCGACGATGCCCTCCTCGGCACGACGGGTGCGCTGTGCGCCCTCGAAGCCGAACGGTTTGGTGACCACACCGACCGTGAGAGCCCCCTGCTCACGCGCGATCTGCGCGATCACCGGCGCGGCGCCCGTGCCCGTGCCGCCACCCTCGCCCGCGGTGACGAAGACCATGTCCGCTCCGCGGATGGCCTCCTTCAGCTCCTCGCGGCTCTCCTCGGCGGCTTCCCTCCCCACCTTCGGATCGGCGCCGGCGCCGAGGCCCTTGGTGATGGTCCCGCCGAGCTGCAACTTGACCTGCGCGTCGCACATGGCGAGTGCCTGGGCGTCCGTGTTGACGGCGATGAACTCGACGCCGCGGACACCCGCGTCGACCATCCGGTCCACGGCGTTGGTGCCACCGCCGCCGACGCCGATGACCTTGATGACGGCCAGATAGTTGCTGTCCACTTCCACGTCCTCCGAACTCGATTCAAGATGACATCGAGGGTTTGACGCACCGTGCAACAACCCTCAACTCGCGGTTGATCTCTCAAAGTCTCGAATTTGCGCGGTACGGAGACTCCCGAGAGCGTCCGCACCCAGCAATGCAACCTAGGGATCCGTCCCCGCCCTGTCAAGCAACCGTCAACCCGTGGATGAGACTTGCGGATCAGCCGATTCTGAGGCTTGACTTCCCGTTGATGCTTCCGAGAGGTCGGTTCCGCCATCGGCGAAAGGCCCTTTCGGGGACGAGACGTCGATGTACTTCACGTTCGCCAGGATCTCCTGGGCACGGCGGTCCGCGAGGAGCGCGTCCAGTGCCCGGGCCTTCCGCTGCAGGTCGGTCGGCGGCCCGAAGCGGATCTCCGGACCGGAGGCGAGACGGCCGGTCAGCACGGAGCCGACGACGCGGAGGTCGCGGACCCGGGCAGCCACGTCCGGGGACACGGTGACGGCGACGATGAACGGCGCGCGGGAGGCGCCGGCCGGCAGGTACTCCCCCACCTTGACGGTTCCGACATGGATCTGCGGAAGGGCGGCCACGTCTTCCTGGGCGACGGCGGACCCGCCGGCCAGGACGCGTCCCCCGCCCGATATGAGATAGCGGGTGCCGTCACCGGCCACCGCGAGCACACGGGGCGTCGCCTCCACGATGCGGACCTTCAGGCCGCGGGGCCGGTCGTGACTCACGGTCACCGAGGAGACCCACGGTGCGTCGGCCAGCGCGCGATCGATCGCCGCCGTCGGGAGGTCCACCGCGTTGGCGCCGTGGGCCGCGACCTGGATCGCCCGGACGACCCGGGCCTGGTCGGGCTGCGTGTAGCCGGTCACCGAGACATGGGACACCGTCATGAGGGGTCCGGTCGCGACCCACCAGCCGGCCGCGACGACGGCACCCGCGGCGACGGCACCCAGCAGGACCGTGCGCCGGCGCCGGTAACGCGCGGCGAGCTCCCGGCGGCGGCGATCGACCAGGCGTGTCGAGACGCCCGTCGTCATGACGATCCCCCCGCCACCGACCGCGCCCCTGTCGCCGGACGCGGGTACGGTGTCGGCCCGCCGACGACGGGGGCGCGGACGGCACCGTGCGGTGTCCGGATGTCGTGGACCAGCATCACGATTGTGTTCGCAGCCGAGTCGCCAAGTCCTCGCAGAGCGTGGTGATGTCGCCCGCGCCGAGGGTGAGCACCAGATCGCCGGGCCGGATCATCGACACCGCCGCGTCCGCGGCATCCTCGAGGCTCGGGGCGAACACCGCGCGCCCGTCCATGGCGGCGACGATGTCGCGCCCGCTGACGGAGGGGTCGAACGGCTCGCGGGCCGCGTAGATCTCGGTGACCACCACTGCGTCCGCGGCGCCGAGGGCCCCCGCCGTCTCGGCCAGGAGAGCCTTCGTCCGCGAGTAGAGATGCGGTTGGAAGACGGCGAGCACCCGTCCCGGATGCCGTTCACGCGCCGCGGAGAGCGTGGCCGTGATCTCGGCCGGGTGATGTGCGTAGTCGTCGACGATCGTGACGTCGCCCACGGTGGCCCGGTGCTCGAAGCGGCGCCCCACACCGGTGAAGGCGCCCAGGCGTTCCGCCGCCAGAGCCGGGGGCACGCCGCACCACTGCGCCAGGGTCAGCGCGCAGGCCGCGTTCTCCACGTTGTGGACGCCGGGCACCGACAGGGTCAGCGTGACCGGAGCCTCACCCGGGAGGCGGCACCGCGCGACACCGTCGACGCCGATGTCGAGATGACAGAAACCACCGGCCTC
>CALMEC010000299.1 GCA_937862675.1 uncultured Actinomycetes bacterium | reverse complement strand
GGCGCTGACGGCCGCCGGCCTGTACGAGGCCGTCAGCGAGCGCGACGGTCTCAGGCTCCTCGGTACCGGCCCCATCGTCGTCGGCATCGTGGTCGCCTTCGTGGTCGCCTATGCGTCCATCGCGTGGCTGCTGCGCTTCGTGGCGTCCAACTCGCTGAAGCCGTTCGTCTGGTACCGGTGGGCACTGGGTATCGTGATCATCGTGCTGCTCGCCACCTCCGTGATGGGACCCAAGTGACCGACGACGCTCTCGCCCTCGTCAACAACACCGACGACTCGCGCTACGAGGCGCGGATCGACGGGGACATTGTGGCCTTCGCCGACTACCGCCGGACGGACGCGGGGATCGAGTTCCCGCACACTGTCGTGGACCAGCGCGCCAACGGACGCGGCATCGGATCGGCCCTGATCCGATTCGCCCTGGACGACGTCCGGGAACGTCGCCTGGGGCCGGTCGTCCCCCGCTGCTGGTTCGTCGCGGGATGGATCGAACGGCACCCGGAGTACGCGGATCTCCTGACCTAGCGTCCTGGGTCAGAAGATCGTGTGCAGTGGCCGGGTGAGTCCGGGGCGGACACTCTTCCAGGGCCGGCCCGGCGATCGGGGGCTCGAGCGAACCCTGCGACCGGATCTCTTCATCGGGCGGTGACCATTGGACACGGCACCGTCCCGTGCCCGATGGTCACGTCGTGGTCGTGACGGTCGCCGGTCGCTCGTAGAAGTTCCCCAGCGCCGTCGCCGCCTTCCGGATCGCGGTCACGGTGCGGCGGGAGACCGGTGCCTCCAGCCGCACCGTGACCGCGACCTCCGTGGGGGACACGGTCCGCTTGAACAGGCCCACATCGTCCGTGCCCGCCACCACGATGCCCCCGCCGGACTCCGCGATCAGACGACGACGGTCGAGTTGGGTGGCGGTTCGCGGGAACGGGTGTGCGGGCGAGGTGAGCACCAGCGGGTCGAATGCGGGGAGGAGCACGGCCGTCGGTGTGGATGGCCGAGGCGCCACGTCGTCGGCGGCGAAGTGGAGGGTGGCGCCGTCAGACCTGACGGACACGAGTTCATCCGCCAGGTCCGCGATCATCCGGCGCACGCGGGTCAGGGTGAGCGACGCCCATCGGGCCAGGTCACGGTCCGTTGCGGGGCCGTACGCGCGGAAGAAGCGAAGCGCCAGGAGACGGAGTGCCTCGTCCTCCTCGCGCTGGTCGGACGGGGCGGAGGGAACGACGTCGTCGGCCAGCGCATACGTGTGCTCCGCCACGACGCCGGCGACCTCCCGCGGGCGGCCCGACACGATCACGCAATGGATCTCCGCCATGAGCAGGAGATGGGTCAGGACCTCCCCGGAGGGGCCGTCGCCCAGATCGCCCAGGTGGGGTGTGAGTTCGGCGCGCGTGAGCTCGGTGTCCCCGGCCAGCAGACGTGCGAGCCGTGCGAAGCACACGCCGATGCGCTCGGTCGTGATGCCCAGCTGCCGTCGTCGGCCGGCGGTCGCGCGTTCCACGCGGGGGCCGGTGAGCGCCTGGATCCACCGCAGGTCCTCCGGGACGACGTAGTGCCAGGTCGGCCGCAGGATGTGGGTGCGGAGGATGGCTCCGGCCCGTTGCTCGGCCAGGACGTGCGCATGCGTCGCGGCCCGGGAACGAAGCGCCAGTGACCATGCCGCGAGTGGCGCGTCCTGGGCCTGGACGCAGGCGAAGTGGCGGACGGCGTCCGCAGCGGTGGGGAACGGCGTTCCGGTCAGACGCTGAACGCGCATCCGGTGTCCGATGATCGATCCGATCGTCATCGCCGCCATCCTCCCGTCGCCGACGCGCCGGTGCAACCGAGGGAGCCTCCCGGATCGCTCGGCGCACGTCGTTGACGCCCGTCCGTCGTACGCGAAATGTCACCTTCGCGGAGGGTGACGTAACCCACGTGCTTCTGATCGCGGCGAGGCGCACTCCGCCCAGAACGCGCGCCTGGACCTCTGAAGCGGGGACCGCCCCGATGACGTGCTCCGTTATGGAGCCAATGTTCCGTGTGTCGCCTGGATGGTGGAGGGGGCGTTGCTGCCGCTGAGGATCATCCAGGCTGCGGTGACCCGTCCGGCGGGGTTGACGCTGACCATCGGCTGGTCGGTGTCACGGTTGTCGCGTTCGGTGAAGGCCATCCGGGGTCCGGGGCGGTACGTGGCGCCGCGGGGCGTGAGCGCGATGAGCATGACCCGGGACGAGGGGGACGCGGCGAGGGAGATGAGTGTCGTCGCGACGACGATCCGGTTGGTGCCCGCCGTGGCGATCGCGAGTTCGCTCCGGGGGTACTCCGGTGCGCGGCCCAGGGGCTGCCACTGCGTGGGTGACCAGCGTCCCGCGGCGGACCGGGTGCGGACGCCGATGGTGTTCGTCGATGTCGTCCATGCGGCGACGGTCCGGCCGGTCCGGTCGATGCCGACGGCCGCCGACGATGCGGAGCCGACTGCGGAGACACGCTGTGCCGACAGCGGCCGATGTCCTGTCGCGGTCACCAGCCCGAACCACACGCGCCCGTCGTTGCGCCAGACGAGTGCCCCCTCTCCGCCGTCGCGCAGGGTGATGCTCAGACGAGGGGTGCGGCGCGATTGCCACGAGGCCGGGGAGGGGAGGTTGGTCCATCGGCCGGTCGCCCGGGAGTAGAGGGCCACGCCGATCCGGTTCGGTCCGCTGCTCTGCCTGAACCACGCGGCGGCGAGGACGTCCCCACGTGCGTTGGACGCCAGGACGGGCGTCGACACCACCGCTCCCGCGCCCAACAGCACCGTCTGCGTGTTCACACCGGGCCCGTTTGCCGAGACCGAGACTGCGTGAACCGAGCCGCGGGTCGGCCACGCGACGGTTGCGTCTCCCGCGTCGGAGACGGTGCTCGCGATCAACGGACCGGACGGGAGCGGGTCCCGCGGCGTGATCTCGACGGGTGCGCTCCAGCCACCGCTTCGGCGCACCGCGACTCGAAGTCGGCCCGTCGTCCACGCGTCCTGCAGGTTCACCGCCACCGCCGACGAGCCGGCGCGGCTCGTCGATGAGACGGTCAGACCCTCGACACCGAGAGGACCCGCCAGCCAGCGCCCGAGGGCGTGCTGAAGCGGTGTGCCACCGAGCGGGCCAAC
>CALMEC010000298.1 GCA_937862675.1 uncultured Actinomycetes bacterium | reverse complement strand
CGTGGGCCGGGCGACCGAGATCGAGCGGGTCATGCAGATCCTCTCGCGGCGCACCAAGAACAACCCGGTGCTCATCGGCGAGCCCGGCGTCGGCAAGACGGCCGTCGTGGAGGGGCTCGCGCAGCGCATCTCCGGAGGAACCGTCCCGGACCTCCTGCGGGGCAAGCAGATCTACACGCTCGACCTCGCGGCCCTCGTCGCCGGCTCCAAGTACCGCGGCGAGTTCGAGGAGCGCCTGAAGAAGGTGATGAAGGAGATCACCCAGCGCGGCGACATCATCCTGTTCATCGACGAGCTCCACAATCTCGTCGGCGCGGGTGCCGCGGAGGGCGCGATCGACGCCGCCTCCATCCTCAAGCCGGCCCTCGCCCGCGGGGAGCTGCAGACGGTGGGCGCGACGACGCTCGACGAGTACCGCAAGTACCTCGAGCGCGACCCCGCGCTGGAGCGCCGCTTCCAGAAGATCCAGGTGGACGAGCCCTCGATCGAGGAGACCGAGCAGATCCTCCGCGGCCTCCGCGACCGCTACGAGGCGCACCACCGCGTCGACATCACCGACGAGGCGCTGGCCGCCGCGGCCACGCTCGCCGACCGTTACATCGCCGATCGCTTCCTCCCGGACAAGGCCATCGACCTCATCGACGAGGCGGCCTCGCGTATGCGCATCAAGACGATGACAGCACCGCCGTCGTTCCGCGAGCTGGAGGACGAGATCGAGACCACGCGGCGCGAGAAGGAGGCCGCCATCGAGAACCAGGAGTTCGAGAAGGCCGCCAACCTCCGCGACAAGGAGCGTCGTCTCACCAACAAGAAGCGCGACCTCGAGGAGGCCTGGCGCTCCGACGACGACGGTCCGCGTCCCGCCATCGGCGAGGACGAGATCGCGGAGATCGTGTCCATGTGGACCGGCATCCCCGTCGTCAAGCTGACGGAGGCCGAGACGCAGAAGCTCCTTCGCATGGAGGAGGAGCTCCACAAGCGCGTCATCGGGCAGGAGGCCGCCATCACGGCCGTCTCCCGGGCCATCCGTCGCGCCCGCGCCGGGATCAAGGACCCCAAGCGGCCGGCCGGCTCGTTCATCTTCCTCGGCCCGACCGGCGTCGGCAAGACGGAGCTCGCGCGCACCCTCGCCGAGTTCCTCTTCGGCGACGAGTCGGCGCTCATCCAGATCGACATGTCCGAGTACATGGAGAAGCACTCCGTGTCGCGGCTCGTGGGCTCGCCCCCGGGCTACATCGGCTACGACGAGGGCGGTCAGCTCACGGAGATGGTCCGCCGCAAGCCGTACTCGGTCGTGCTGCTCGACGAGATCGAGAAGGCGCACCCCGAGGTGTTCAACATCCTCCTGCAGGTGCTGGAGGACGGACGTCTCACGGACTCGCAGGGCCGGTCGGTGGACTTCCGCAACGCCATCGTCATCATGACGTCCAACATCGGTGCGGCCACCATCTCGCGCAACACGCCGCTCGGTTTCTCGATCCTCGACGAGACCGGCATGAGCTACGACGACATGAAGTCGCAGATCATGGGCGAGCTGCGCCGGGTGTTCCGCCCGGAGCTCATCAACCGAATCGACGAGGTCATCGTCTTCCACAAGCTCACCAAGGAGGAGATCACCGAGGTGGTCGATCTGCTCCTCGTCCGGCTGCAGAAGCAGCTGGGTGAGCGCGGGCTGTCGCTGCAGCTCACGGACGCGGCCAAGGACCTGCTGGTGGAACAGGGCTACGACCCCACCATGGGTGCCCGTCCGCTCCGCCGGGCGATCCAGCGCCTCATCGAGGATCCGCTGGCCGATCAGGTTCTCGGGGGCGACCTCGCCGAGGGATCCGTCGTCCACGTCGACCGCGAGGACGACGAGATGAAGATCACGCTGAAGGAGGGCGAGCCGCCCGCCGTCGCGGCGGCCGCCGCCTCCGACGGGGACGGCGAGACATCGTCCGCGGAGTGATCCTCGCCGACGGGACGTGAGGTTCGAGGGGCCCGGTGATCCGGGCCCCTCGTCATTTCGGCATCCGGCGGTCAGGGCAGAAGGCCCGCCATGTCCGGACCGGCGCGGATCAGGAGTCCGTCGCCATCAGCCGTCGCGCAGGGCGAGATCCTTGTCGGAGTCGTGGTCCAAGGGCCATGTCGCTGTGTGCGCCTCATGTCCGGGCGAGGCGGCAGGTCGACGAACGGGCGGAACGTACCGTGAGCCGCGGGCTCGGACACGGTCCTCTGACCCGGCGTCGGCTGCTGTTCGGCCGATCGGGACAGTCGTCGTCCGTATCGCCCATCCAGCCGGGGCAGGTCACGCTCATGAGACCGGCGGCCCTGCCACAATCCGATGGTGCCACCGACTCGCCAGAAGACGACCTTCCACTGCACGGCCTGCGGGCAGGAGGCGCCCAAGTGGCTCGGACGCTGCCCGGGGTGCGGTGAGTGGGGGACCATGGCCGAGGTCGCGATGCCGGCGTCGCCGTCCGGACGGGCGGTCAGCACGCCCCTTCCCGTTCCGGTCCGTCTCGGCGATATCGA
>CALMEC010000297.1 GCA_937862675.1 uncultured Actinomycetes bacterium | reverse complement strand
GCCCTGGTCGAGATCGCCGCCGCGCACGATCGCCCGCCCGCCCAGGTCGCCCTCGCCTGGCTCCTGACCCGGCCGGGCGTCACCTCCCTCATCGTCGGCGCCCGCGACGAGGCCCGGCCAGACCACGCCCCAGTGGAGGGTGTGCAGCTCGGCGCCGCGCGACGCCTCCATCAGGTAGGTGACGGGGTTGACGTCCGAGACGTGGCGCAGCCAGCCGACCAGCCCCGAGACGACGAGGGTGCCGCCGACCACGGCGAGCATCCAGACCGACGCCTTCAGGGGGTTGCCGCCCCGCGCGGGGCGCAGGCCCCACGCCGCTCAGCTACTGTTGGTTCGCCCGCCTCGACGTGCCCAACCACGTGGTGACCGACGCGGACGTACCTGCGGTGATCCCCGCCAACGCGATGCTCGTGAAGAAGCTCGACATGTACCCGATCGAGTGCGTGGTGCGCGGCTACCTCTCCGGCAGCGGCTGGGTGGAGTACCAGCAGTCGCAATCGGTGTGCGGCATTGACCTGCCGGCTGGCCTCACCGACGGCGACCGACTGCCCGAGCCGATCTACACGCCCGCGTGGAAGGCGCCGATGGGTGAGCACGACGAGAACATCACATTCGAGCGCACCACGGAGTTGGTGGGCTCCACGGCGGCGGCCGCGCTGCGCGACACGTCGCTGCGGGTGTTCGCCGCGGCATCCGCCATCGCGGAGTCGAAGGGCGTGATCCTCGCCGACACGAAGTTCGAGTTCGGCGCCGACCCGGTCACGGGCGAACTGACGCTCGCCGACGAGGTGCTCACCTCCGACAGCAGCCGGTACTGGGATGCCGCGGTCTACGCTTCGACGGCCTCAGCGACCGCAGGCAACCGCACCGCGAGCTTCGACAAGCAGATCGTGCGCGACTGGCTCGCCGCTCACTGGGACAAGCGCGGAACACCGCCGCCCCTGCCGCCGGAGATCGTCGAGCGCACCGCCGCGCGCTACCGCGAGCTGATCGAGCGGCTCACGGGCGCCGACGTGGAATAGTTGAGAGTTCAACTATGTTGGGGGTGACATGAACGACATCCTCGCCGCCGACACCGCCATGGGTCCGGTCACCCTGCGCGTCGGCAACCTCGACGCCATGACCGCCTACTACCGGGATGGCGTCGCCCTCCAGGTGCTCGAGCGCCTCCCACGAACCGTCGGGCATCTCGGCGATGGCCGCCCGGGTGCGGCGCTCGGCGTAGTCGACGAGGGCGTCGAACGCCGCCCGCACCGTGGTCAGGCCGTGACGCGCCACCACCTCGTGGAACCGGCGCTCCGCCAGGCGATGGCAGGCGAGCTGGGCAGCGAGATCCCCGCGGCGTTCACCGGCGGTGCGGCTGTTGGCCACGATCAGGTCGACCACGTCGTCGTTGGCGGTGTCGTCGACCACGATCCGCGTGGGCGGGATGATCAGCCCCTCCTGGACGAGCTCCGTGGACCCGGCGGGCATGCTGCCCGGCGACATGCCGCCGACGTCCGCATGGTGGGCGCGGCTGACCGAGTAGGCCACGATGCGGCCGTCGACCGCGACCGGGGCCACCAGCGTGATGTCCGGGAGGTGGGTGCCGCCACGGTACGGATCGTTCAGCGCCCAGACCTCACCCGGGCGTGGATCCCTCTCGCGGATCGCGGCGACGGCCTCGGGCATCGCCCCCAGATGGACGGGGATGGCCGCGGCCTGCACGATCATGCGCCCGTCGGCGTCGAAGACGGCCGTGCTGCAGTCCCGGCGTTCCGTGATGTTGGGGCTGTCGGCGGCCCGCACGAGGGCGGCCTCCATCTCCTCCGCGATCGCCAGGAAGGCGTTGCCCAGGATCTGGAGGGTGACGGCGTCCATCTCAGCGCTCACAGATCACCGCCCCCAGATCACCGTTGCGCAGACGCCATCCCTCGGCCAGCCACCCCGTCGCCCCCTCGAGCGCGAAGACGGCCGGACCCGCATCGGGAAGCGCACGGTCGACCGGGTCGACGGCCGGCGTCAGCGCCTCGCCGACCGCCGCCAGGCGGACGGTGACGACCTCGACGGGGCGGGCCGGGTCCGCGGCACCGGTGCGCCGGGCGTGCTCCTCGTCGAAGCGGCCACGGACGACCGACGTCGTCTCGGCGGGATCCCATCCCACGGGCACCGAATGTGTCTGGCCGACATACCGGCATTCCAGACGCCACTCGCGTCCGGCCGGGGAACCCGGAGGAAGACGCGCCTCCAGGTCCCCGGCCGCGGTACGGAGGGCGGACCGATCGTCGACGGGGAGGAGGACCGTCTGCGCGACGTCGCGTCGCTCGGGTGCCATCACGAGCCCCAGCGCGGCGAGCGCCCCGGCGCCGTGGGGGAGGATCACCGTGCGCATGCCCATCTCACGGGCGACGTCGCAGGCGTGGAGCGGACCGGCGCCACCGAACGCGATCAGCGCCATCTGGCGGGGGTCGACACCCCGTTCGACGCTGACCACGCGGAGTGCGCGCGCCATCTCGTTGACGGCCACGGCCACGATGCCCGCCGCACAGTCCCGGAGCGTGAGGTCCAGACGATCCGCCAGGCGCCCCACGGCCTCGGCCGCGGCGGCGGGATCCAGGCGCAGGTCGCCGGAGAGCGGGGAGTCGGTGGGGATGCGCCCGAGGACGACGTTGGCGTCGGTGACCGTCGGCTCTGTTCCGCCGCGTCCGTAACAGGCGGGTCCCGGATCGGCGCCGGGGGAGCGCGGGCCGACCCGCAACGCCCCGCCCGAGTCGGCCCAGGCGATCGATCCGCCGCCCGCGGACACCGTGTGGACGTCGAGCATCGGCAGATACAGGTCGTATCCGTTGATCGTCGTCTGGGAGGTCCGCTGTGGCTCGCCGTCGATGAGCGCGACGTCGCAGCTGGTACCGCCCATGTCGAAGGTGAGCGCCCGGCCGCCGGCGAGGACCCCGGCGACATGGGCCGCACCGATCACGCCCGCCGCGGGTCCGGAGAGCACCGTGAGCGCGGCATGGCGCGCGGCGTCATCCCGGCCGATGGTGCCACCGCTCGACTGCATGATCTCGGCATCCGGCAGCCCGGCCTCGAGGGTGCGACGGCCCAGCGTCGTGAGGTAGCGCCCCAGGACCGGACCGAGTGTCGCGTCCACGCACGTCGTGCTGAAACGTTCGTACTCCCGGATCTCGGCGCTCACATCGCTTGAGACGCTGACCGAGAGATGGGGCAGGTCACGCCGTATGCGCTCGGCGATCCGCCGCTCGTGCTCCGGGTGGCGGAAGCTGAAGAGGAGACCGACGGCCACGGCGTCCACATCCGCCGCGGCCAGACACCGGACGACCGCGTCCAGGGACTCCTCGGAGAGCGGGATGATCCCCCCGTCCGGTCCGCAGCGCTCGACCACCTCGACCCGGTGCTCGGCGGGAACGACGGGTGGGGGGTGGGCGGCGTCGAGCCGGTACAGGTGCGCACGGTCCTGGCGCCGGATCTCGATGACATCGCCGAATCCGGCGGTCGTGACGAACGCCGTCGCCGCCCCGGTGCGCTCGAGGAGGGCGTTGGTGCCCACCGTCATGCCGTGCGCGAAGCGGGTGACGTCCGACTCGGTCAGGCCGGCCGCGGCGAGCGCGACCCGGACCGCCCGGATCACGCCGAGGCTCTGGTCGGACGGCGTGGAAGGGACCTTGGCGGTCACGATCCCGCCCGGCGTCACGACCGCGGCATCGGTGAACGTACCCCCGACGTCGACCCCGACAAGGACGCCCGGCGGCGGTGACGTGGCGATCGGCATCGCCTCCAGCCTAGATGATCGATTCCACGCTCTCGCGGCGTGGTGCACGTCCCCGGCCGCGCGGATGCGCCGCCGGGATATCCGGAGAGGATCTCACGCTGTCCGCCGGTGCCGGGAGGCCGTCCGTGGCGGCGAGGGATTGTGGGTCCCGCAGCCGCGATTCCGCCCAATCGGGGTCGAACCACGGATCGGGCCGGGGTCGGTCGTCGGCTCTCGGGCACGGGCGTAGAATCGCTCCATGCTCACCCTTCACCAGCTGGAGCGCTGCCCGTGGTGCGCGGCGGTCCGTCAGGCCATCCTGAACGTCGGCATCGAGTCCTACACCATCGTCAACGTCCCCCACGAACGGGAGAAGCGCACGACGGTCGTGGACCTCACCGGTCAGCCGCGGGTGCCGGTGCTCGTCGACGGCGACACCGTCCTGTGGGACTCACGGCGCATCGTCCGTTACCTCTACGCGACGTACGGGGGATCCGAGCGCGCGCGGTCCATCGCCGAGCTGCCGGACGACGTGGGCGGACAGCGCACACTGGGCGCCTCGGGATAGGTCCCTCCGGAGGAGCCGCCGGAAGCGGCTATCCCGAGATGTGTGCCGCGTATGCGCCGGGGTAGGACGCGCGCAGTGACCGGGCGGCGGAGTTCGCCTGGGCGGCGGTGGAATACACGCCGGTGAACACGACGTAGAAACCGGACCGGAGCGAGCTGTAGTTGTCGCTGACCAGGACGCCCGCGGTGCGTCCCGTCGCATTGACGCGTTCCGCGAACCGATCGGCACCGGCACGCGCGGTGACCGACGAGAGGATGACCGTGTACGCGTCGCCGCCGGTCCATCCGTCGGAGCCGTCCGACGTGTCCGTGGTGTCGGTCGTATCCGTGGTGTCGGTCGTGTCGGTGGTGTCCGTCTCCGTGGTGTCGAACGGGTTGCCGGTGTCGGTGGTGTCCGTCTGCGTCGTGTCGAACGGATCGGTCGCCGAGGTGTCGTTCGTGAAGGGCGGGAACGACGTGGAGGTCTCCGCGGTGGTGAACGGAGGCGCTTCCGTCGTCAATGCGGTGACCGTGTCCGTCGACGCCTGTGAGGACGAGTCCTTCCTGGTCAGCGCCCAGATGAGGGCACCGCCGCCGACCGCGAGCGCGAGAAGAGCGGCCAGGATGATCGGGCCGGTCGCTCCGCGCTTGCGGAGGGGGATGGCGGCAGGCGTCGGGGCGCCGCACTCCAGGCAATAGGGCTGATCGGGCTCGAGCGGTGCGCCGCATTCCGAGCACACGGGATCGGCCGACGCCGCCTCCCCGCCGGAGTCGTCAGAGGCCGTGTCGTCGGAGGCGGTGTCGCCGGGCGGCGTTTCGTCGTCGTCCGGGATCGTGAGATGGTCGTCGCTCAGCGGGTCTCCTCGGCCACGTCGATGATCGTGGTCGGCATCTCCTGGCCCGTCACGTCGGACTCCGGCTCGTCCGGCGGCAGCACCCGAGCCCCGCACCGGAAGCAGAACGCCGCCTCCTCCTGGAACGGAGCACCGCAGCTGAGGCAGTAGCCCGCGGTGGCGGGGACGCGGTGATGGCGCCGGTCGCTCATCTCCGTGAGACGGAGGTCCAGATCGGCGATCCGCTGATCCGTCTCGAGCACGAGATCCGCCCGGCGGTTGACCAGTTCGGCGTCGTCGATGCCACGTCGGCGGAGTTCGACGGCGAGTCCGCCGACGTGGTACACGGCCTCCTCGCGCTGGTCGAAGAGATCCCGGCGTTCACGTCGTAGCCCCGCCACGGACGAGGGGCGGGCGGAGCCGTCTGCCGTCTCGGCGTCCGCGCCGCGCTTCGACGGCGGCGTCAGCGCCGGAGCGGGAGGCGCCCCGGTGTTTCCCTCCAGGGCCTCAGAGGGGGTGGCGGCCCCGTCGCCCACGGCCTGCACGGGGTCGATCTCGTCGGGATCGACGACGATGTCATCGGTGATGGCTCTGGGGGTTCGGGGGTCGATCACGCCTCGCAGAGATTAGTCGACACGACCGGACGCCCGGTGCGTGGTGGTTACGTCTCCGATGCGGGGTGGTGACGTTCCGGGTGGGCGGTCGTCACCCACCCGGCGGGGTGGTCATGTCCTGGGGAGGCATGACCGTCACGTTGGCGGCGAGCGCCCGGCGACCGCCGACCTGGTACTGGATGTCCACCTGGTCGCCGCGCAGGTCCCCGTAGACGCCGACGCCGATGCTGAGCGTGACCTTCTTCCAGAAGCCGAGCGTCGGCTGGGGCCGGACCTCCCGGCGGATGCGGATCCACCGGCCGTCGACACTCCAGCGGTCCGCGGGGAGCTCGACCGAGTTGACGAAGACCTTGAACGGCTCCTCGGCGTCGGCGGGCAGCGGGACACTCCAGATTTCTTCACTCATCGCTGTTCGGTCTCAGATGGGGGTTCGTCGCGGACGGCGAATCATGGCATACGCCACGCCTGGGGCGGTCCTCCGCGGTGCGGACCGTCCGGGGTCAGCCGGTGGCGTCTATGCGGTCCGGAGGGGACCGGGCCGATCGTCCGTCCCCGGCTCACCCGGATAGCGCCCGAGGGCGTCCCGCTCGGCATCGGTCAGGGGCCGCGGCCGCTGGGAGTCGTCGATCCTGACCATGACCGCGGTCGCACTTGCGCGGACCCGGTCCGCATACATGACGCGGTGGCCCAGGGTCATCGATGTGCGTCCGATCGCGGCGGCCCAGGTCTCCACGGTGATCGTCCGGGCCGACGCGGGAATCTCCGCGATGTAGTCGCATTCCGTTCGTGCCACCACGAAGGCGTCGTCGGGCTCGAACGCCAAGCCGCGGAAGAAGCTCCAGCGGGCCGTCTCGAGGAATGAGAAGTACGCGACGCTGTTCACATGCCCGAGCGTGTCGAGGTCGTTGTAGCGGACCTGGATGGTCGCGGTCATCACACCGCGTGTCGAATCGGAATGCGGACTCTCCACATGCTCTCCCTGTCCGTGCGATCGAGGACGACGCGTCGGTGGTCACGCCCGCCGCTCACGCATGCGCCGTGTGTCCAGGCCGTGCCGTGGACGCACCCTGGCCGGGATGCGGCCGGGTTGATCGTGGCGCGCGCGGCAGGATTCGAACCTGCGACCTTTGGCTCCGGAGGCCAACGCTCTATCCAGCTGAGCTACGCGCGCACGCTCGTGGCAGTGTACCGGACGTGCCTGCCGAAACTCCCGATACGGCCCCCGCCGCCGATGCGGTGGTCGCCGTCATCAGCGACACGCACCTGCCGCGACGTGGCGCCGCACTGCCGGACGCCGTCGTCCACGCGGTGCGCGGTGCCGATCTCCTGATCCATGCGGGCGACCTCACCTCGATC
The DNA here is from genome assembly GCA_937862675.1 of uncultured Actinomycetes bacterium. Taxonomy (GTDB): domain Bacteria; phylum Actinomycetota; class Thermoleophilia; order Miltoncostaeales; family Miltoncostaeaceae; genus CALMEC01. The sequence goes on along the minus strand of CALMEC010000297.1, from coordinate 3,492 downwards.
GCCGTCCTCCGTGCGCTCCGGGCGTTCGGCCCTCCGGTGGTCGCCGTCCACGGCAATGCGGACGACGAGGCGGTACGCGAGATCCTTCCGGAGACCGCGACGGTCGAGGTGGCCGGACTCACCATCGGTGTCGTGCACGACGCCGGCCCCGAGGCCGGACGCCTCGGCCGCCTGCGCCGACGCTTCCCCGAGTGCGACATCGTCGTCTTCGGGCACTCCCACATTCCGCTGTACGCCCGGGACGACGGCTTCGTCATCCTCAATCCGGGCAGCGCGACGGACAGACGGCGGCAGCCACACCACTCCATGGCGCGGATACGGGTCGTCGACGGCGCCCTCGACGTGTCGTTCGTCCGGCTCGACGAGCCCGTGGGGATCCTCCCGGCCGAGCTGGTGCGCACCGCAGGCTGACCCGCGCGACCCATAGGATGGACCGATGGATCTGAGCGTCACCTTTCTGGGTACCGCGGCGTCCGTGCCCAGCAGGGGACGCGGAGTCGCCGCGACCCTCGTCGCCCGGGGCGGGGACCGCTGGCTCGTCGACTGTGGCGAGGGGACCCAGCGCCAGCTGCTGCGCTCGGGCCTGGGACTGATCGACATCGATCTTGTCCTCCTGACGCATCTGCACGCGGACCACGTCCTCGGTCTGCCGGGCCTCATCAAGACCTACGGCCTGCGCAACCGCGAACGTGCGCTGCGCATCGTGGGCCCGCCGGGCTTCGAGGCGTTCATGCAGCGGCTCGGACCGGTCATCGGGCGGACGCCCTTCCCGCTCATCCTGGTGGATGCGGGACCCGCGGTCGTCCACGACGGGGAGGACGTCCAGATCGAGGCGTTCCACACGGATCACAGTGTGCCGTCGCTGGGGTACGGCATCTACGAGGACGACCGGCCCGGGGTGTTCGACGTGCCGACGGCGACGGCCCTGGGGGTCCCCTCGGGGCCGCTCTTCGGCGAGCTGCAGCGCGGACGTCCGGTGACCCTGGAGTCGGGTGTGACCGTGACACCGGACTCCGTCATGGGCCCGCCACGCGACGGCCGTGCCGTGGTGCTGTCCGGTGACACCCGTCCGTGTGACGCGACGCGGGAGATGGCCGATCAGGTCGATCTGCTGGTGCACGAGGGCACCTTCCTCACGGCCGACCGGGAACGGGCGGTCGAGACGCGGCACAGCACGGCCGCGGAGGCCGCCGAGATCGCACGGGACGCCGGCGTGACCCTTCTGGCGCTGACCCACCTGTCCAGTCGTTTCATGCCCCGTGAGGCCCGGTCGGAGGCAGAGGCGGTCTTCCCGGACGTCGTCCTGCCCCGGGGCTTCGATCGCGTCGAGATCCCGTTCCCGGAGCGCGGCGCACCACGGCTGGTGCGCTGGGAGGGAGACGAGCAGACTCCCCGGCCGTCGCCGGCACCCGGCCCCGAGGCGCCGCCCTCGACCTGAACAGGGGCGTCTTGCGTGGGCCGTGCGCGCCACGCAGGGGTCGGCACCGCCGCGCGTGCGGTCCGCGGACCGGACGGGCACACGGGACGGCCGCCCCGTCGCGGACACGCCTTCCCGCTCCGAGCGGGCTTCTCGGACCGTCCCGGCACATCGACATCCGAACGGCTGGCTATGGTGATCGTGCCCCGGTTCTCCGGGGTCGCGGTGAGCCAGCGAAGTTCGGTTCGACTCCGACACTGTGCCGCAACGGTGATGCCCCGAGGGTGGGGACAAGTCCGGTCGCCTGGTTCTCCGTCGGAACGCTGGAGCGTCCTCGAGAGCAAGGACCGTCCGCGAACCGCGCCTCCCGCGATCGCCGACTCTCTCGTGAACGCCACGAGATGAGGACACGAGATGCAGACGAGCTACACCGTCGGGAACCGGACCTTCCACCTCGACGCGGCCCAGGCCGAGGCCGCCCTCGCGGCGAAACGCGTCGTCGGCGGGCGGGAGACGATGGCCTTCAACCTGCTGCCGCTCCGATATCGCTGGGCGTACGACCTCTACCGGACGATGAAGGCCAACCACTGGGAGCCCGAGGACATCCCGATGGCCAAGGACATCGAGCAGTGGCGCGACCCGCGCGCCCTGACCGATGTGGACCGGTGGATCATCCGGATGGGGGTCGGATACTTCAGCGCCGCCGAGGGCATCGTCGGCGACAACATCATCCACGTGGTGCGCGAGCTCGTCACCGCATCCGAGATCAAGCTGGTCCTGGGCCGCCACGCCCACGAGGAGAACATCCACGCCGACTCGCTCCTCTACATGATCGCCTCGCTCGGCATCAACCCGCACGAATGCGAGGCGATGTTCGAGGACATCCCCACGATCCGCGAGAAGAACCGGTTCGTCACCGAGACCAGCCGCGCGCTGCGCCGGGACCTCGACATGACCGACCCGGAGTCGATCCGGCTGCTCGCGAAGAACATGTTCGTGTTCGGGCAGTGCATGGAGGGCACGCAGTTCTACGGCCTCTTCGGGATGATCCTGTCGCTGTACCGCCAGGGGAAGCTGATCGGCGTGGGGACGATGTTCCGCTACACGCTGCGCGACGAGTCCAACCACATCGAGCTCCTGCGCCGCCTCCTCGCCGAGCTGGTCAACGAGAACCCGCAGATCTGGACCGAGGCGTTCAAGGAGGAGCTCCGCGAGCTCATGCGCGAGGCCGTGCGGCTGGAGCAGGGCTTCATCGACGACTGCCTGCCGGTGGAGGGGGTGGGGCTCTCCAGCGCGGACTTCTCCCAGTACATCGACTACATCGCCGACCGGCGCCTGGTCGGGGTGGGGCTCAAGCCCTTCCACGAGGCCCCGCTCGAGAACCCCCTGCCGTGGCTGGCGGAGCTGATGGACGTCCGGAAGGAGCAGAACTTCTTCGAGGGACGTGTGACCGAGTACCAGAAGGCGTCGGCGCTGGCCGTCGCGTCGGACGACGAGCTGTAGGAGGACACCCCATGCTGATCGACTTCGCCGAGATCATCGGTGACCTGGAACTGAAGCGGGCGGCACACCTCCCGCAGGAGTCGCGTCCCGTGCCGGACGTGCGCGGCGCGCTGGCCGACACCGAGATCACCCTCCCGCCGGTCCGGCTGGACCGTGAGGACGGCGGGGAGAGCGACCTGACGCTCGCCGACATCGGCGGTCTGGTGGCCGAGGCGCTCGGAGCGCTCGCCGCGGCGTCCGGAGAGGAGCAGGCCGACACCGTGGCGGGCCGGGCAATCGTCCGCGCCATCACCGCGCGCGTCGCGGAGCGCCTCGCCGAGGACGCCCGGGACCGCCTCTCCACCGAGGACCTCCTGGCCCTCGTCGAGGCCACGCTCATCGCGACCGGCCACATCGAGGTGGCCAAGGCCCTCATCATCTGCCGCGCCGCCGGCTCGTCCGACGACGAGGCCGCGTCTCCCGCCGAGACGCTCCAGGTGGTCCGCCGCTCCGGCGAAGTCACCGCCTGGAACGCGGCCAAGATCGAGACCGCCATCCGCAAGGCGTTCCTGTCACTGCACGCGGACCCCGCC
>CALMEC010000296.1 GCA_937862675.1 uncultured Actinomycetes bacterium | reverse complement strand
AGTTGCGGGCCACCCCGACCTCGCGGACCAGCATCGTCTTCGGCCGACTCCTCGCCGAGGCCCTCAAGACGATCGTGCTGTCCGTGATCATGGTCGTGATCGCGTGGATCTTCTTCGACATCCACGTCGCGTCCGGTCCTCTGGGCTTCGTCCTGCTGCTCGTGCTGGCGGCCGCGTGGGCCGTCGCCTTCTCGGGCTTCATGCAGCTCATCGCCATCACGTCACGGAGCGCCGCCGCGACCCAGGCGGGCGGGATGGTGTTCTTCCCGCTCCTCTTCCTGACCCCCAACTTCGTGCCGCGCGACATGCTCACCCGCCCGATGGAGGTGGCCGCGACGTTCAACCCGGTGACCTACCTCATGGAGGCCATGCGGTCCCTGATCCTGGACGACGCCTTCGACTGGGCCGTGCTGGGCAAGGGGTTCGCGGTGGTGGCCGGCGCCCTGGCCCTCATGGTCGCCCTGAGCGTCCGCCTGATCCGCCGCTACGACTGACGGGCCGCGACCGGGAGGACTCGCCTCAGAAGTCGATCAGGCGGCCGAGGACGCTGTTCTGCACGAACCGTCCCTCACGTGTCAGAGCGAGGCGGTCGTCGTCCAGTCTCCGGAGGAAGCCGCCGTCCACCAGATCGCCGACGGCCTCCGGATGGTCCGGCGGACCCGCCCAGGACAGGGAGACCGGCTCGCTCAGGCGGAAGGCGAGCATCCAGCGCTCCCGCCGCCGGGTGTCCTCGGGAAGGTCCTCCGTCGTGCGCCGGGGCGGGCGCCCCTCGGCGACGGCAGCGACGTACCCGTCCAGGTCCGGGGCGTTCCGCCACCTCTCCGCACCCACCGTGGACACCGCGCCGATGCCGACGCCGAGGTAGTCGGCGGCCCCCCAGTAGGCGCGATTGTGCCGGCTCTCGTGACCGGGACGGGCGAAGTTTGCGGTTTCGTACCAACGGTAGCCCTGCGTCTCCAGCTCCTCCACGATCCGCAGGTAGGCGTCCTCGGTGAAGTCCTCGTCCACGACCGCCCCCGCGCGCGCCAGGGCGCTGCCGGGCTTCACCTCCAGCTCGTACCACGAGATGTGCTCGGGCGCGATCTCGCGTACGGCGGCGAGGTCCCGCCCCAGGTCGTCGGGCGTCTGCCCCGGCACGCCGAACAGGAGGTCCAGGCTCAGGTTGTCGAAGCCGGCGGCGCGGGCGTCGTCCACGGCGGCACGGACGCGGTCGGCGCCGGCCCGGCGATCGAGCGCCGCGAGCAGATGCGCCTGGAACGACTGCGCACCCATCGAGAGCCGGTTGACGCCGGCGTCCCGGAACGCCCGGAGGGACCCCGCGTCGACGGTCTCCGGGTTCGCCTCCATCGAGATCTCCACGTCCGGCGCGAACCGGTCGGCGATACCGTCGAGAAGACGCGCCACGCGCCGCGGCTCCATCAGGCTGGGGGTGCCCCCGCCCAAGTACACCGTGCTGAGCCGCCCCAGACGCGCCGATTCGCGCCGGACCTCACCCAGCAGCGCGTCGACGTACCGGTCGCGCCGGTCCAGCGAGCCCACCTCCACCACGAACGCGCAGTACCCGCACCGGTGCTCGCAGAACGGCAGGTGGACGTAGAGGTGCCGGACCCCGCTCACTTCTTCGCGGAGGTCGTGTCCTCCCCGATGGACAGCACTGAGAGGAACGCCTCCTGGGGCACCTCGACGCGTCCGACCTGCTTCATGCGCTTCTTCCCCTCCTTCTGGCGTTCGAGGAGCTTGCGCTTGCGGCTGATGTCACCCCCGTAGCACTTGGCGAGCACGTCCTTGCGACGGGCCTTGACGGTCTCGCGGGCGATGATCTTGCTGCCGATGGCCGCCTGGATCGGCACCTCGAACATCTGGCGGGGGATCGTCTTCTGGAGGCGTTCCACGATGTGCTTGCCGCGTCCGTACGCCACATCGCGGTGGACGATCATCGACAGCGCGTCCACCGGCTCGCCGGCGAGGAGGATGTCGAGCTTGACCAGCGGGCTCTCGCGGTCGTCGAGTACGTCGTAGTCGAGCGACGCGTACCCCTTGGTGCGGCTCTTCAGCGTGTCGTAGAAGTCGAGGACGATCTCGGCCAGCGGCATGTCGTAGACGATCTGCTGGCGCTGTTCGATGGGCTCCATCGTGGTGAACGTTCCGCGCCGTTCCTGGCAGATCTCCATGACGGCGCCCACGTATTCCGGCGGCACCAGGACGGTGCAGCGGACGAACGGTTCGAAGATCGTCTCGATGCTGCTGGGCTCGGGCAGGTCCGCCGGGCTCTTCACCTCCATCTCCTCGCCGGTGGTGGTGATGACCCGGTACGCCACGTTGGGTGTGGTGGCCAGGAGATCGAGGTCGTACTCGCGTTCGAGGCGCTCGCGGATGATGTCCATGTGCAGAAGGCCGAGGAAGCCGCACCGGAAGCCGAAGCCCAGCGCCTGCGAGTTCTCGGGCTCCCAGACGAGCGACGCGTCGTTGAGCGACAGCTTCTCCAGCGCCTCGCGCAGGTCCGGGTACTCGTCGGCGTCCACCGGGAAGAGACCGCAGAACACCATCGGCTTGACCTCGCGGTAGCCCGCCAGCGGCTCGGTCGCCCGGTTGGACGCGACGGTGAGCGTGTCACCCACGCGGAGGTCGCCGAGCTTCTTGACGCCCGTGATGAGGTACCCGCTCTCCCCCGCCTCCAGCACGTCCGTGGGCGTCATCGACGGGGTCATCACGCCGATCTCCTCGGCGTCCGCGGTGAGCCCGGTCTGCATGGCGTAGAGCTTGTCGCGGGTGTGGAAGCGACCGTCGACGACGCGGACGAAGGTGACCACGCCGCGATACTGGTCGTAGACCGAGTCGAAGATGAGGGCCCGTGGCGGCGCCTCGCGGTCACCGGCGGGCGGCGGGATGCGGGCGACGACGTCCTCCAGGACGTCCTCGATCCCCTGGCCCGTCTTCGCCGAGATGCGGAGCACGTTCTCGGGCGTGTCGCCGATGAGGTCGGCGATGGCACGTGCGTGCAGGTCCGGGTCGGCGGCCGGCAGATCGATCTTGTTGAGGACCGGGATGAGCTCCAGGTCGGCCTCGAGCGCGAGGTAGGTGTTGGCCAGGGTCTGGGCCTCGATGCCCTGGCTGGCGTCCACGACGAGCAGGGCGCCCTCGCAGGCGGCGAGGCTGCGCGACACCTCGTAGCTGAAGTCCACGTGGCCGGGCGTGTCGATCAGGTTGAGCTGGTACGTCTCACCGTCCGACGCCGTGTAGAAGACGCGCACCGCCTGGGCCTTGATGGTGATGCCGCGCTCGCGCTCCAGGTCCATGGAGTCGAGCATCTGTGACCGCATCTCGCGTTCGCTCACGGCGTTGGTGATCTGGAGGATGCGGTCCGCCAGCGTCGACTTGCCGTGGTCGATGTGCGCGATGATGGAGAAGTTCCGGATTTTCGACTGGTCCACGACGCCCTATCGTAGCTTGCGTTTGAGCTGAACCAGCATGTCGATCTCGCGCATTCTCAGCCCGCGGCAGACGCCGAGGTAGGCCAGCGGGGCGAGAACGGTGGCCGCCCCCACGCTCAGGAGCTGCGCGGGGAGCGAACGGCCGAGCGCACCGTCGATGGCGTGCCACAGGCCGAATGCCCAGGCGCCGAAGAACACGGATGCGAACAGCGTGTGGACGAGGCCGTCGGCGATGGACCGCAGGTCGATGCCCCCGATCTCCCGGCGCAGGAGCAGGAGCAGCGCGACGAAGGTGAGGAAGCTGGCGATCGACGTCGCCAGCGGGATGCCGCCGGTGCCGAGCCGCGCGTACAGGACCGCGTCGAGCGCCGCGTTCAGCACCACGCCGAGCGCCGCGACCTTCGTCGCCAGCCACGGCAGCTGGAGGCTGAAGAACGCGCGGATCACCAGCAGGCTGGCGCCGTTGAACGCCAGGCCGATG
>CALMEC010000295.1 GCA_937862675.1 uncultured Actinomycetes bacterium | reverse complement strand
GATCCGGTGACGGGCGGTGGGGCGGCGTACGGGTTTCGCGGTGTGGCGACAGCGGCGTAGGTGCGGGACTCGCCGTCGTGCGGACACTCGACAGACCGGGTGGCACCCGTCCCACGTCGTATGCGGACCGCGTCGATGCGGTGAGCATCCGCCTGCCTCGCGTTCGCTTCAGGATGACGCATCTCACGGGGCGATTGGCCGCGCGGCGGACGGGGCGGGGGGTCTGGTGGCATGACGCTCGGATGCCCCAGCTGCGGGACGGCCGTTTGCGAACCGGCGGGACGCGAACGGCCGCTCCCGCCGTGGGTGATCCACTGCGGCGGGGACGGGGATGACGCGATCGTGCGGATCACGCCGGCCGGGCCCGTGGGACGTTCCGGCCGCCTCCGCCCGGGCCGGAAGATGCCCGGGCGATGCGCGAGACGGGGACCGTCGCCGGCGAGGTTTGAGGTGGTCAGCGCTCCAGGAAGTCGATGAGGGCGGCGTTGAACTCGTCGGTGTGACTCACGTTGATCCCGTGCGGTCCGCCCGCGATCACGACGAGCGTGCCGTCGGACACCAGCTGTGCCGACCGGGCACCGGACACCTCGAGGGGCACGATCCCGTCCGAGTCTCCGTGGATGACGAGGACCGGCACGTCGATCTTCTCCAGGTCGCCCGTGAAGTCCTCGAGCCACGCCAGGATGCATGCTGCAGCGGCTTCGGTGTCGGCCTTCGCGGCCAATGCGAGCGCCGCCTGTCGCTGGGCCTCGGTCACGGCGAGCTCGCCGCCCGCCCAGAAATAGCCGGTCATGAACCCGTCCAGCATCCCCTCCCGGTCGGCCAGGAGCTGCTCCTGCATCCCCACCGCCGCATCACGCGGAAACCCCCCGTCGGGGTTCTCGTCGCTCTTCAGGAGCCACGGCGGGATCGCTGCCGCGAGCACCGCGCTGCGGACGCGGTCGGACCCGTATTCCCCGAGGTAACGCGCGATCTCCCCTCCGCCCATCGAGAAGCCCAGGATCGTCGCGTCGCGCAGGTCCAATCCGGTCATCACGGCGTCCAGATCCGCGGCGAACGTGTCGTAGTCGTAAGGGCCGGCGGCAGTCGAGTCTCCGAACCCGCGACGGTCATAGGTGACCACCCGGTATCCGGCGGACGTCAGGGCCGGCACCTGCGGAGCCCACGCCTCGCCGCTCTGCGGCCATCCGTGGATCAGCACCACCGGGCGACCGTCACCGCCGCTGTCGGAGACATGCAGGCTCACTCCGTTGGACTCGATCGTGGACATCTCAACCTCCGTCGCTCGTGCGCATTCCGTGGCGCGTCCATCGTCAGTCGTATGGACGCGATCCATCCAACGGAGGTTCTACCCATTCCCGTGCGCGCTAAACTACGTGGGCAGGCCAGGCAGTCGCGGGTCGCTCCGGCGGCTCGAGGAAAGTCCGGACACCGCAGAGCGGGGTGCTGGCTAACGGCCAGCGGGGGAAACCCTCGGGAAAGTGCCACAGAAACAAAACAGCCGTCGCTTGTCGGCGGTAACGGTGAAAAGGTGCGGTAAGAGCGCACCAGCGGTCTGGTGACAGGCCGGCTGGGTAAACCCCACCCGGTGCAAGGCCAAATCGGAGCGTCACGGGTTGCTCGCCCAGCTCCAGGTCGGCCGCAACGAGGCGTCTGGCAACAGGCGTCCCAGATGGATGACTGCCCACGACAGAATCCGGCTTATGGTCTGCTGACGAGTGTGCCCCGGCGACGGGGCACACTTCATTTTGGGCACTGCGGACATGGTCGAGAGGGCCCGTGCCCGCCCTCGTCGCGTCGGCTGACGCCATGGAGACACGTCGCATGCGCCGGCCAGGCCATCTCTTCCGAGGCCGCCGGATGCCGGTCTTCCGCCTGCAGTCGACGGCATTTCCCGGACGGCGTCCATCCCGTCCCTGCGGCGGGAACCGGGTGGGCCCGGTGCTAGGGT
>CALMEC010000294.1 GCA_937862675.1 uncultured Actinomycetes bacterium | reverse complement strand
ACGACGCGACCCCCGTCTACTCCACCGATCAGGGCCGCATATCCACCCCCCCGACGTCCGCGGGGAAGAGGACGAGGGGCGGCTCCGCGCGGGCACCGGGTCACCATCCGCCGGACGACGGTGTCGTGCGGGTGTCGCGCACCAAGGCGGGCCGGGGCGGGAAGACCGTGACGCTCGTGAACGGACTGCCGCCGTCGGACGTCGCGACCGTCGGCGCGACGCTGAAGAGGCTCTGCGGCTCGGGCGGCACCGTGCGTGACGGGGTCGTCGAGATCCAGGGCGACCACCGCCAGAGGATCGCGGACCACCTCTCATCGAGCTACACGACCAAGATCGCCGGTGGGTGAGCACATGGCCGACGGCGACGTCGCCCGGATGATCGTCGGCGCCCGGCACCACCGCGTGTCGTGGGTGCCGCACGAGCCCTCGGCGGTGCTCTCGCTCCTCCCGGAGGGGACGCGCGCACATCCCGACCGCCACGTGTTCGCCGTCCAGTACGTCGTGGACAGTGCGGCCCAGACGTCGGGGCTGGACGCCCATTCCGCGGCCCTGGTGGGCGTGGAGCTCGACATCGCCGGGCCGGACGGCCCGATGCACGCCGGCCTCGTGACCCATGTCGTCGCGTCCACACCCGCGGCACAGCGGTTCTACGCCGGGCTGGGGTGTCACGTCACGGCGGGCCGGACGACGGTCTCCGTACGTCAGGGCGTCGTCACCGCGGAGACCCGGTGCGACGACGTCACCGTGCTGCACGCGGGTTCGCGTGTCGGCGCACCGACCGTCTACGAGACGGCCCACCACGATCACGTCGTCACCCCCGGCGGACGCCCGATCGTGGCGACCCTGCCGTGGATCGCGACGGTCGCGGATCCCTGGGTCCCGCTCGTCGTGGACATGCCCGATCCGTCACATCCTGCGGCCCCGCTCCAGCCGGGCCGCGACCCGCAGATCGTGGACGGCTCCTATTCGCCCAACGCCGCGTGGTGCTGGCCGCAGATCATCGTGGCGGGCGAAGCGGCGCACCGCGTGCCGTCGTACCCCGCTCCGTTCTCGTCGTAATGACGAACGGCGGGTGTCATTCCGCTGGTGATGTGAGCCGTACCGTCCTCCGTCAGGCGGTCGACGCCCAGTGATCACGGAGCGGTCCGACCGGGATCGTCGCAGCGCTCCATCTCGTCAGCAGCTCGTTCAGCGCGTCGTTCGTCCGCAGCCATGAACCGGGGGCCGAGTAGCGGTCGGTGTCGTGGAGGAGCACCGTGCCGCCGGGACGAAGCGTGCGCCCGACCCGGTCGACGACGCCGCGGGCGTCGACGTGCCGCGACCAGTCGCGTCCCCATGCCGTCCACAGCACCGGGGCGAGGTCCGACCCGACCGCGGCGTCCCTGGACGCGATCGTCGTGACGCCGTACGGCGGCCGATACCAGCGGGGGACGATGCCCGTGATCTCGGCGATCGCCCCGGCCGTCGCCGCGATGTCCCTCCGGAGACGCGCAGGGGACAGGAGGAGCGTGCACCGGTGGGACCAGCCGTGGACGGCGAGTTCGTGCCCCTCCTCGTGCATCTCGGAGACGAGGTCGCGATTCGCGCCGATGTGTTCGCCGATCAGGAAGAAGGTAGCCCGGACGTCGTGACGGCGGAGGGTCGTGAGCAGGGCCGGCGTCGATGCCGGGTCGGGACCGTCATCGAGCGTGAGCGCGATGTGGCGTCGGTCCGACCGTCCCGCGAGCCGGGGCGTGGTCCACCGGAGAGGAGGCCCGTAGAGCGCGCCGGGGACGAACTGCCGTATCCGGCCGACGCCGGTCATCGCGTCGCGAGGAGCGGGGCCTCGAGCGCAAGCGCGTCCAGCAGGGACCGGCGTTCGGCCCAGTGGCCGGTGACCGGCACGTCGGTGCCGGTGATCGCGTCGTCCAGGACGCTCCCGAGGTCGTGCGCGGTGCGCGGCCATGGGGCGAGCCCCTCCGTCCGGAGGGCCTCGGCGTTCGCCTCGCCGTGCCCGGGGAGCGGACGGTAGGAGATGAGGGGCGTGCCGAGTGCCAGTGCCTGGAGCGAGGTGAAGCCGCCGGAGTTCTGGATCAGGCAGTCCGCGCCGCGGATGACGTCGGTCAGCCCGTCGAGCCACCCGAGGCCGATCACGCCGGGTTCGTGCTCCACGTCACGGCGGAGACCCCGGTTGCGGCCGCAGAGCACGACGGGGGTCGCCCGGCCGGTGTCGCGGACGTCACATGCGGCCGCGTGGACATCGCCGACCCCGACGGAACCGCTCGAGATCAGGGCGATTGTCGCCGTCGATGGGAGGCCCAGGGCGGATCGCAGCATCGTCCGCTCGTTCCCGTGGGCCTCGCCCACCTGCGGGGTCAGGGGTTCGACGACCTGGACGTGATCCACGCCGAGGAGCCGGGTCTGCCGGGCGGCCTCCTCATGGAGGGCGACATGCAGGTCCACCGACCGGTGGACCCAGAGGGGATGGACCGACGCATCGGTCAGATAGGTGACCGCGGGAACGCGGAGCAGTCCCCTCTCACGCAGGAATCCCAGCGCCTGGCAGGCGAAGGGATGCGTGGCGACGGCGAGACCGGTCCCGGGACGCATCGCCGCGACCACGCGCCGTGCGGGGAGCCGTCCGCTCAGCCGGCACGCACGACGCCCCGCCCGGGACGGCTCACCGCTCCGGACGTCGAGCGCGCGCAGCAGTGCACCCCACGTGCCCGGTGCGAG
>CALMEC010000293.1 GCA_937862675.1 uncultured Actinomycetes bacterium | reverse complement strand
GTGCGTGACACGCAGCCCGTCCAGGACGGAACGCCCGGCCGCGAGGCCGTCGGTGGAGCGCACGGTCCGGCCGTAGTCCGACGTGACGAGGAGCCGGGCGTCCGAGCCGGCGCGATCGGACACCCGGTCGCACCCGGCGAGGAGCGACACCGCCGTCAGGAGGCAGATGACGAGAATCCAACTTCGGTGACGCACCCGGTGTCTCTCCTCGGAGGGGTGGCTCATGCGCCGCAGGGGCGGTGTCGCGGTGCTCGGCGGAGGCAGGTCTCCTGACTTCCGGTCGTCGCGGGGTCACGCCTTCCCGAGTTGCTCAGTGGCCGGCTCGCGCCGTGTGACACCGCTCGCGGTCACAGTGGCGGGACCGTGTCGGACTTGCACCGACTTCCCTCAGGCGCCTTGCGGCGACCACCGCGCGAAGCGAGATCAGGGTACCAGCGGAGGCGCCGGGGCGGGGTCCTCGGCGGGGACGAGGCGGTCCGGGTCGGTGACCTCGTCGGCGCTTCGCCCGTCACCGGGGGGGCGCGGCGGGTCGGCGGGGCGCGCCGGCTTCCAGCCGAGGTCGACCTCGGGGATCTCGTGGCCCCGGATCATCGCGATGAACGCCTTTCCGAGCTCCGCGTGGAAGTGGGTGCCCAGTCCGGACTCGATGATGGCGAGGGCGTCCTCGACGGGCATCGCCTTCCGGTAGGGGCGGTCCGTCGTCATCGCGTCGAACGAGTCGGCCAGGGTGAGCATGGACGCGCCGAGGGAGATCTCTTCCCCGGGCACGTTGAAGTACCCCTTGCCGTCCTGCCGCTCATGGTGCTGACGGATGGCGGGCAGAAGCGACCGGGTGAGGCTGAGTGACGAGAGCAGGTCGGCCGAGACCAGCGGGTGGCTGCGCATGAGCTCCCACTCGTCGTCGTCCAGCGCACCCGGCTTGTGGAGGATCGAGTTGTCGACCACGATCTTGCCCAGGTCGTGCAGGCGTCCTGCCCACCGTGTGTCGATGACGGTCCGCTCCGACATCTGGACGGCCTCCGCGAGCCGGGAGGCGAGATCGCCCACCCGCTCGGAGTGCTGGGCCGTGTAGGGATCCCGTGCGTCCACCGCGGCGGCGAGGGCCTTCAGCGTCTCGCGCGTCTCGTGGCGCAGTGCACGGTGGCGCTTCATGGCCAGGAAGACGGCCACCAGGAGCAGGACCCCGAACAGGAGCACGCGCGGCGCCTCGCTGATGAGGATGGCGAGCACGACGGCGAGGCATCCCTCCATGACGTAGCTGACGAGCTCCGGTCCCTGGATGACGGTCCACGGATTCCACCGCTTCTGCGCGATGGCGGCCGAGATCGACACCACGGCGACGATGGACACCACGACGTAGGTGACCCACATGGCCAGGATGGAGGGGTAGACCTCCCATTCGAACCGCCGGAAGGCCTCGGTCGTGGTCATCCCGGAGAAGACGCTGGCCGCGGCCAGGGTGGCGATGGTGGCGACGGCGCCGTTGAAGCCGATCCGCACCGGGGCGCGTCGTCGTGCTGTCTCGCCGATCATCGTGGACGCGCCGGCGATGAGTGCGGCCCAGCCGGGCGGTAGCAGGAGCGCGGACGCGAGGTGGAAACTCGCGGCGAGGCTGAAGGGGTGCTCCATCTCCTCGTCGTCGTTGCCCTCCAGCGTCGCGATCTCCATGATGGCGCCGCCGATGAGCAGCCCCAGCCAGAGCTGGACGGCGGGCGTGTCGGAGCCGACCGCCAGCGTGGACGCGAGCACGACGGCGGCCGCGCCCAGCGTCAGGGTGACGGTGATGACGATCTTGGCCGGGCGATTCACTCGGTTTCGCGGACCCTTCGCGATGCGTGAGTGGAGCCGGGACTACCGGCGCGGGACGCCCAAGTCTAGCGCGACAACGGCCCGGCCTTGCGTAAAAACTCCTGCAGGTGGCGTTCGGAGGATGTGATGCCTCACGCCCCGGCCGGCTGTCGGTCCCCGGTCGGCCGACCGGGGAGGCGAGAGTAGCGGCGGTAGGACTCGAACCTACGACACGCGGATTATGATTCCGCTGCTCTAACCAACTGAGCTACGCCGCCCTGTTCCCGTGAGGGAAGCCCAGTAACGGACTCGAACCGTTGACCCCTTCCTTACCATGGAAGTGCTCTACCAACTGAGCTAACTGGGCGAAGTACCGGCCGAGGCCGGTAGTGGGGGGAGGAGGGTTCGAACCTCCGTAGGCGGAGCCGACGATTTTACAGACCGTTCCCTTTGACCACTCGGGCATCCCCCCGGGCCGATGGAGGGTACTCGAATCGCGCGCCGGGCGTCAAGCCGGTTCCACGGCCGGATTCACTCCGCCCGTCCGCGTCCGCGTCCGGCGACCCCGTCCACCCGCTGCGCCCGCCGGGCGTGGGCTATCGTCATGCCATGCAGCACGCGTCCGGCTCACACCCGTCGCTGCCGGGCCACGGCGTGGGATCCGGGCGGTGAGCGGTGCCCCATGACTCCGGCCTCCTCGGGGGGCGTTATCGAATCGACGGGCTGATCGGCCGCGGGGGCATGGCCACCGTCTGGCGGGCGACGGACACCGTCCTGGGCCGTGAGGTCGCTGTCAAGCGTCTGCACGCCCGTCTCCACGGGGACCCCGAGCTGGAGGAGCGTTTCCGACGTGAGGGGCGTGCCGTGGCCGGGTTGTCGCATCCGAACTTGGTGCGCCTGCTGGACCAGGGCGACATGGATGACGAGCCCTTCCTGGTGTTCGAGCTGGTCGAGGGCCAGGACCTCAAGACGATCCTGCGCCAGCACGGCCGCATGGCCCCGGAACGGGCCAGCGCGGTGGTCGCGCAGGTGGCCCGTGCGCTGGCGGCCGCGCATCGCGCCGGGGTCGTGCACCGCGACATCAAGTCGCACAACGTGCTGGTCGACAACGAGGGCGTCGCCAAGCTCACCGATTTCGGCATCGCGCGCTTCCTGGAGGCCGAGGACAACCTGACCCGCGCGGTCACCGTCATCGGATCCAGCGACTACCTGGCGCCGGAGCACGCCGAGGGCAAGGACGTCGATGCGCGCAGCGACATCTACTCCCTCGGCGCCGTGCTGT
>CALMEC010000292.1 GCA_937862675.1 uncultured Actinomycetes bacterium | reverse complement strand
GCGGGCCCCGATGATCACCCCGCGCGCGGCGTCGACGACGGCGGGGGCGAACCCCCGTCCTCCGATCAGGACGGCGTCCTCCGCATCCAGCCCGCCGGCCTCGAGCGAGTCCGCCGGGATGCCTGCCGGGCCGGCGTCGCGAAGTGCCATGCGCGCCAGCATCCTGCCGTCCCCGGCCCGAAGCGCGCGCAGCCGATCACCGACCCGGGCGCCCCGGCCGTGCCGTACCGGGCGGGGATCGATCACCACGGCCCCGGCGACCGTGCGCGGATCGGCGGAGCGCAGCACCACGCGGTCGCCGGCACGGGCCAGCACCGGACGCTCCAGCCGCAGTTGCACCAGGCCGCTCGCTCCCGGAGGGATGGCGTCCGACTCCAGCAGCACGCAGGTGGCCGGTGTCTCCGTCGTACCCAGGAACGCCTGGAGACGACGCCTCGTCGTGACGGGTGCCGGCGCCGACTCCAGGACCGTCATCTCGACGTCGAGGCGGTCGGTCGGATGCCAGTCGTCGTCGGCCGACGTGACGACATCCCCACGGGAGACGTCGGTCCGCTCGACGCCGGCCAGGTTGAGCGCCACGCGACCGCCGCTCGCCGACGTGACGGATCGATCGTGCACATGCATCCCGCGGATGCGCCCCGCACAGCCCGACGGATGGACGAGGACCCGGCCGCCGACGCTCAGGGCGTCGCCCCAGAGCGTGCCGGTGACGACCGTGCCCGTGCCCGTCACCGTGAAGCACCGGTCGACGTGGAGGCGGGACGGTCCGGCCTCGGTGCGCCGGTCCAGGTGGGCGACCAGCCGGCCGAGCGCCACCTGCAGATCGGCGATCCCCTCCCCCGTCACCGCGGACACCGGGACGATCGCGGCGTCGCCTCCGACGAGCGCCCGCGCCTCATCCGCCGCCCGCCCGGGATCGGCGCGGTCGATCTTGGTGACGGCGACGACGCCCGCATCCACACCCAGCAGGCGGAGCACGTCCATGTGCTCGCGTGTCTGCGGCATGACACCGTCGTCGGCGGCGACGCACAGGAGGTACCCGTCGATGCCGCTGGCACCGGCGACCATGTGGCGTACGAAGCGCTCGTGCCCGGGGACGTCGATCAGGCTGATCCCTCGCTGCCCGACGGCGAACGGCGCGAACCCCAGCTCGATGGAGATGCCGCGCCGGCGCTCCTCGGCCAGGCGGTCCGTGTCGTGCCCCGTGAGCGCGCGGACAAGAGCCGTCTTGCCGTGGTCCACGTGCCCCGCCGTGCCGAGGACACGGGCGTCCGTCATGGCGCGAGGACCTCGCAGAGGTGCTCCAGTTCGCCGGGCTGGAGCGCGATGACGTCCAGCAGGAGACGGCCACCGGTGACGCGCCCCACGACCGGCGGGTCGAGAGACCTCAGACGTGCCGCGGCGACCTCCGCACCATCGGGCGACGGGACGGCCACCGCGAGGCTGGGAAGGACGACCCCGGGGAGCGACCCGCCCCCGACACGCCCCTCGGTCGCGACGACCTCAC
>CALMEC010000291.1 GCA_937862675.1 uncultured Actinomycetes bacterium | reverse complement strand
GTCGGCAGTATGACCCGCATGCCGGCCGTCCAGGAGCGCGTCAAGAAGCTCACGGGCAAGGAGCCCCACAAGGGTGTCAACCCGGACGAGGTCGTCGCCATCGGCGCCGCGATCCAGGGTGGCGTGCTCTCGGGGGACGTCAAGGACGTCCTGCTGCTCGACGTGACCCCGCTGTCGCTCGGCATCGAGACGAAGGGCGGCGTGTTCACCCGCCTCATCGACCGCAACACGACCATCCCGACCAAGAAGAGCCAGGTGTTCTCGACCGCGGAGGACAACCAGTCGCAGGTCGAGATCCACGTGCTGCAGGGTGAGCGCGAGATGGCCAGCTACAACAAGACGCTCGGGAAGTTCCAGCTCACCGGCATCCCGCCGGCTCCGCAGGGCATGCCCCAGATCGAGGTCACGTTCGACATCGACGCCAACGGCATCGTGAACGTCTCGGCGAAGGACCTGGCCAGCGGCAACGAGCAGAAGATCACCATCGAGGCGTCGAGCGGTCTGGACGACAGCGAGATCCAGAAGATGGTGAAGGACGCCGAGTCCCACGCGGACGAGGACAAGCGCCTCCGTGCGCTCGCCGACGCCCGCAACGGCGCCGAGGCCCGTGCCCACGAGGCCGAGCGTCAGCTGAAGGAGCACGGCGACACCGTCGACGCCGAGCTGAAGCGGGACATCGAGGGTGCCGCGGCGGCCGCACGCGACGCCGCACAGGGTGAGGACACCGACGACATCGAGAAGAAGACCGAGGCCCTCACCGCGCTTCTGCACAAGCTCTCCGAGCAGCTCTACCAGGCCGCTTCGCAGGCTCAGGCAGGGGAGGCTCAGGGCGCCGCGGAGGAGCCCGTCGAGGACGCCGAGTTCGACGAGATCATCGACGAGGACGAGTCGGACACCGACGGAAAGTCGGCGTGATGATGAGCGAGACGCCGAATCCGATGGAGGGGAACGTCTCGCCCGAGCCGACGCCCGCCGAGGAGCGGGGGCCCGAAACGGCCCCCGCCCAGGGCGGCGCGGAGGAGGATCTCGTCGCAGATCCGGCAGGCGGCGACGCGCTGACGGAGATGGAGGCGGAGCGCGACCGGTACCTCGACGCACTGCAGCGGCTGAAGGCGGAGTTCGACAACTACCGCAAGCGGGTCGACCGCGACCGGGAGGCCGTCAAGGTCGCCGGGGTGCAGAGCCTCGTGGGCGATCTGCTTCCGATCGTCGACAACCTCGAACGGGCGCTCGCCGCCTCGACGGGGGCCCACGTCCAGCAGATCCTGGAGGGCGTGGAGATGGTCCGCGGACAGCTCGCATCGGTTCTGGCGGGCCGCGGCGTCGAGCCGATCGCCTCGCCGGAGGGGCAGCCGTTCGATCCGGAGGTGCATGACGCCGTCACGCAGGTGCCGAGCGTCGAACACGACGACGGCGCGGTCGTGCACGTCGTGGAGAAGGGGTACCGGATGGGTGATGCGGTCATCCGGCCCGCGAAGGTTGTGGTGGCCGTGCGGCCGCCGGGAGGTGGTGGCTGACGATGGATCGTGACCTCTACGAGGTCCTCGGAGTCTCGAAGGATGCGTCTGCCGACGACATCAAGAAGGCATACCGGAAGCTCGCACGCAAGTATCACCCGGATCACAACCCCGGCGATCCCGAGGCGGAGGAGCGCTTCAAGGAGATCTCGCACGCGCATGACGTGCTCTCCGATCCCGAGAAGCGCGAGCAGTACGACCTCGGTCCCATGTACGGGGCCGGACCGGGCCAGCCCGGCGGGGCCGACTTCGACATGGGCGACTTCGACCTGCGCGACATGTTCAGCGGCATGTTCGGTCAGCGTGGTGGCGGGGGTGCGGGCGGAACGGGCGGCGGGGGCCGTGCGTCGGCCGGTCCCCGTCCGACCCGGGGGGCCGACATCGAGGTCAACGTCACCCTCTCGTTCGAGCAGGCCATGCACGGCGCGACCATCCCGGTCACCGTCGAGATCGACGAGGCGTGCGACGAGTGTCACGGCACCGGGGGAGCCCCCGGCTCGAAATCGTCACTGTGTCCAGAATGCCGCGGTCGCGGTGTGATCGGCCGCAACCTCGGCGGGTTCGAGGTCATGACCCAGACCTGCCCGGAATGCGGCGGACTCGGGACCGTGTATGACACGCCATGTCCGAAGTGCCATGGGCGTGCGGTCCGTCATGTCCGCAAGACCGAGAACGTCAGCATCCCGGCCGGGGTGAAGACGGGGACCAAGATCCGCAAGCGCGGCAAGGGGAACGCCGTTCACGGTGGCACCCCGGGCGACCTCATCGTCGTCACCCACGTCACGCCCAGCAAGCGGTACACCCGCAACGGGAACGACCTGGAGATCGACGTCCCGGTCACCTACGCGGAGGCGGTCCTCGGCGCCAAGGTCGCCGTCCCGACCCTCTCCGGGAAGGTGGCGGTCACCGTCCCGGCCGGAAGCACCGACGGAAAGGCCCTGCGCATCCGCGGGAAGGGCGCGCCCAAGGTGAAGGGCGGAGGTCACGGAGACCTCATCGCCCGGATCCGGATCGTCGTGCCGCGGTCGCTCGACGACGAGCAGCGGGAGGCGCTCGAGGCATATGCCGCGCTCGACGCGAGCGACCCGCGCAAGGACTTCGACCGGTGAACGACACCCGGCTCTTCATGATCGGCGTGGCGGCCGAACTGGCCGGCATGCACCCCCAGACGCTCCGGATGTACGAGCGCCGGGGACTCGTCACCCCGACGCGCTCCTCGGGCGGGACGCGTCTCTACAGCTACGAGGACGTGACCCGGCTCCGGCAGATCCAGGAGCTGTCGGAGCAGGGGTTCAACCTCGTGGGAATCGATCGCATCCTCCACCTCGAACGCGAACTCGAACGGGCCCTCACGCGACTGCGGGAACTTGAGGCCGAGATGGCGAAGACCGCGCAGGCGACGCGGTCGCTGTCGACCGATCTCGTTCGCGCCCGGCCCACCGCGCATCCCGCACCCATCATTCATCCCGTGATCCAGAGGCGAAATCGTTATGGCAGTTGAGCAGTACACACAGAAGGCACAGGAGGCCATCGCCCAGGCGCAGAGGAGCGCCGAGGAGCGTGGCCAGCAGATCATCGAACCGGCGCACCTCGCGCTGGCGCTGCTGGAGGCGCGGGAGGGGATCGTCGGTCCGCTCCTGGATCGCGCCGGTGCGGACACCGCCGCGCTGCGCACCCAGATCCAGGGAGAGGTCGACCGGCTCCCCGTGGTCCGCGGAGCGAGCCAGCGCCATCTCAGCCAGTCGATGCGCGGCGTCCTCGAGCACGCGGGCCGGGAGGCCGAGCGTCTCGGTGACGAGTACATCTCCACCGAGCACCTGGTGCTCGGCCTCTTCGAGACGCCGTCGCCGGTCGAGCAGGCGCTCCGCCGGGCGGGCGTCACGAAGGACTCGCTCCTCCAGGCGCTCCAGTCCGTGCGCGGATCGCACCGCGTGACCGACCCCAATCCCGAGGCCAAGTTCCAGGCGCTCGAGCAGTACGGGCGCGACCTCACCGACGCGGCGCGTCAGGGAAAGCTCGACCCGGTCATCGGCCGGGACAACGAGGTCCGTCGGGTCATCCAGGTGCTGGCACGGCGCACGAAGAACAACCCGGTGCTGATCGGCGAGCCCGGCGTGGGCAAGACCGCCATCGTCGAGGGGCTCGCCCAGCGCATCGGCTCCGGCGACCTCATCGCGGGCGCCTAGTACCGCGGCGAGTTCGAGGACCGTCTCAAGGCGGTGCTGCAGGAGATCAAGGATGCCGAGGGCGAGATCATCCTCTTCATCGACGAGCTGCACACGATCGTCGGCGCGGGCGCGGCGGAGGGCGCGGTGGACGCCGCCAACCTCCTCAAGCCGATGCTCGCCCGCGGCGAGCTCCGCGCGGTCGGGGCCACCACGCTGGACGAGTACCGCAGCCACATCGAGAAGGACCCCGCGCTGGCGCGCCGCTTCCAGCCGGTGTTCGTCGGCGAGCCGTCCGTCGAGGACACCATCGCCATCCTCCGTGGTCTGAAGGAGCGCTACGAGGTCCACCACGGCGTCCGCATCCAGGATGCCGCGCTGGTGGCCGCCGCGCGTCTCTCGCACCGGTACATCACCGGGCGTTTCCTGCCGGACAAGGCGATCGACCTGGTCGACGAGGCCGCCAGCCGTCTTCGCATCGAGATCGACTCGGTCCCGGAGGAGCTCGACCAGATCGACCGTCGCATCATCCAGCTCGAGATCGAGGAGCAGGCACTCAAGCCGGAGGTCGACCCGACCTCGGTCTCCCGGCGCGACGCCGTCCAGGAGGAGCTCGCCACGCTTCGCGAGGAGGCGGACGCGATGCGGGCCCACTGGGATCAGGAGAAGGACTACATCAACCGGATCCAGCAGGCCAAGACGGACCTGGAGCAGGCACGCGTCGAGCTGGAGCGCGCCGAGCGCGAGGCCGACCTGGAGGGGGCCGCACGTCTCAAGTTCGGGACGATCCCGGAGCTCGAGCGGTCGCTGGACGAGGCGCAGGAGGAGCTCGTCGAGAAGCAGAGCGACTCACCCATGCTGAACGAGGAGGTCACCGAGGACGACGTGGCCGAGGTGGTCGCCGGATGGACGGGCGTCCCCGTGGCGCGTCTCATGGAGGGTGAGGTCGAGAAGCTCGTGCACATGGAGGCCCGCCTCCACGACAGGGTCATCGGCCAGGACGACGCGGTCTCGGCCGTCGCCAACGCGCTCCGGCGTTCACGCGCCGGCCTGTCGGATCCCAACCGGCCGATCGGGTCGTTCATCTTCCTCGGACCCACCGGTGTGGGGAAGACGGAGCTCGCCCGGGCCCTCGCCGAGTTCATGTTCGACGACGAGAAGGCCATGGTGCGCATCGACATGAGCGAGTACATGGAGAAGCACGCCGTGTCGCGCCTCATCGGTGCGCCCCCCGGATACGTGGGGTACGAGGAGGGCGGTCAGCTCACCGAGGCCGTGCGCCGTCGCCCGTACTCGGTGCTGCTCCTGGACGAGATCGAGAAGGCCCATCCCGACGTGTTCAACATCCTGCTGCAGCTCCTGGACGACGGTCGGCTGACCGACGGCCAGGGCCGCAACGTCGACTTCACCAACACGGTGGTCATCATGACCTCCAACGTGGGAAGCCAGTTCCTGACCGACGGCATCGACCCGGCCCTCGCCGAGGAGCGGGCGATGGGGGCGCTTCGCGACCACTTCCGGCCGGAGTTCCTCAACCGCGTCGACGACATCGTCGTCTTCAGCCGGCTCGGGCGCGACCAGATCGACCGGATCGTCGACCTGCAGCTGGCGGGCCTCGACCGGCGGCTGGCCGACCGCAACATCGTTGTCACATTGACAGAAAAGGCCAAGACGGCCCTCGCGGACGAGGGCTACGACCCGGCCTACGGTGCGCGCCCCCTGAAACGGGTCCTGCAGAAGCGGGTTCAGGACCAGCTCGCACTCCGTCTTCTGGAGGGCGAGTTCCACGACGGGGACACCATCGAGGTGGACGCGGACGACGAAGGGGTCCTCGTTTTCAGCAGCCGCTGATCGCCGGCCGATACCGGAGTCGGATGGCCCGCCGGTTGGGCCTGGCGTCAAAGACCAGGCCCAACCGGCGGGCGGTGCCCCCGCCCCCATGCCGGGTCGACCCGGGCCAGCTCGGGTCGGCTACTCGCAGACCGTGCCGTCGTGATCGGCGTCCCGGTACCAGTAGTACTCCGGGTCCACTCCGCGGACATAGGGTCCGAGGCCTGCCGACCGGACGGCGGCGCAGGACGAGAGACGGCGGTCGGTCCCCGACGAGCCCCCGGACGTTTTCGTAACGGGCTTCTTCGCCGTGACGGCTGCCGGCAGGAGCTTGGCCCCCTGCCGTGAGATCAGGAAGGCGTGACCCGTCTGGCGGTCGCGGCACCGGACGCCGGAGGTGCTCGACGAGCAGGAGAACCGTCCGACCGTCGTCGTCTGCCCGTAGGGGAGGTTCGATCCGGGCGGGATGGTGAGGGGCGGACGGCTCTCGGCCTTCTTGCCGGCGCGGATCCGCGCGGCGATCCGGGGCTTCTGGATCGTCGTGCAGACGACCCGCTGGGCGTTGATCGTGCAGCGGACGTTCCCGCTGGGTGAGTGGAAGGTGCCGATGCTGCGGTCGTTCGTCGTGGCTGCGGTCGCCGGGACCGCGCCGACCACTGTGGCGATGATCGCGAGGGTCAGCGGGAATCGGTGCATCGGTTTCTCCTGGGAGACGGGAACGTCGACGTGTTCACCCTCCGTATCGGCACATGGGAGCCCGGTGTCAATCCGCCCGGTCTCGGCACCGGTGCGTGGAGCGTGATCCGGCGCCGGACCTCGCCATCTCGCGGTCGTAGTCCGGCGGGATGTCGGACGTGGTTGGTCGCCGTGAGGATGAGTGGGCGGGCTTGAGGGCCCGCCTGCGAGCGCCTGGTCTATGCGGTTTCGCGGTCGTCGTCCGGCGGGACGCCGGACTCGGCCTACTTGTCGCCAGTCGGGATGAGTGGGCGGGCCGGTCGGCCCGCCTGCGAGCGCCTGTTTACGCCGACTCCCGATCGTAGTCCGGCGGGACGCCGGACTCGATCAAG
>CALMEC010000290.1 GCA_937862675.1 uncultured Actinomycetes bacterium | reverse complement strand
GCGGGGTCCGCGGGCACCAGAGGCCGTCGTCGGCGTGCTGCTCGATCGTGCGGTTGCCTTCCGTGGCCACGGCGATCACCTTCGCACCGCGTGCCCGGACCTCCTCGATGTTGGAGACCACCTTGTCGAAGACATGTCCGTCGGTGGCGATCACGACGACCGGCGAGCCCTCGGAGAGGAGCGCGATCGGGCCGTGCTTCATCTCACCCGCTGGATAGGCCTCCGTGGGGATGTAGCTGATCTCCTTGAGCTTCAGCGCCCCCTCGAACGACACCGGGACACCGACGTGACGGCCGAGATAGAGGAAGAACGGCTGGTCGTAGTAGCGCGCCGCGACCTCGTTGACGAGCGCCGGGTGGTGCGAGTCGAGATACGACCGAACCAGGCCGGGCAGAGACCGCAGATCGTGCGCGAGCTCCACGGCGCCGGCGGACGTGAGCGCCCAGCGGAGCCGCCCCAGCTTCAGCGCCAGAAGGGCGAGCGCCATGATCTGGGCGGTGTGCGTCTTGGTGGCCGCGACGCTGATCTCGAGGCCGGCGCGCGTGAAGATGACGCCGTCCGAGTCGCGGGTGGCCTGTGATCCCATGATGTTGGTGAGCGCGACGACGTGCGCCCCCCGCTCACGCGCCACGCGCATGGCGGCGAGGGTGTCGGCGCTCTCACCGCTCTGGGTGATTCCGATGACCATGTCGCCGGGCCCGGCGAGACAGGTGCGGTAGCGGTACTCGCTGGCCACCTCGATGTGCACGGGAACGCGCGCCCAGTCCTCGATGAGGTACCGGCCGACGAGCCCCGCGTGGTAGGAGGTCCCGCACGCCACGATGTGGATGCGTTCGACCCGGGCCAGCTGCGCGTCGTCCATGCCGAGCTCGACCAGGTCCACCGACCCGTCCTCGTTGAGCCGGTCACCGAGCGTGTCCCAGAGCGCATCCGGCTGCTCGTTGATCTCCTTGAGCATGAACGTCTCGTGACCGCCCTTCTCGGCGGCGTCCTCGTCCATCTCGACCTGCGTGACCGCCCGCTCGACGGGGGTGGGACCGCCGTTCAGGATGGTCGTGGAGTCCGGCTCGATGACGACGATCTCGCCGTCCTCGACCAGCTGGATGTCACGGGTCTCGCGGAGGAAGGCCGGGATGGCCGACCCGAAGAAGCGCTCGCCGTCCCCGACGCCCACGATGAGGGGGCACTCCTTGCGGGCGCCGACCAGGCGTCCCGGCTCGTCGGAGTGCATCGCGACGAATGCGTAGTGGCCCTCCAGCCGCGGGAGGGTGGCGCGGACCGCCTCGACCAGGTCGCCGTGGTACGCCTGGGCCAGAAGGTGCGGGATGACCTCGGTGTCCGTCTCGCTGGAGAACGCGATGCCCTGTCCCGCGAGCTCCGAGCGGAGGTCGACGTAGTTCTCGATGATGCCGTTCATGACGACGGCGAGCTTGCCGCTCTGGTCGGTGTGCGGGTGGGCGTTCTGCTGTGTGACCTTGCCGTGCGTCGCCCAGCGCGTGTGGCCGAGTCCGGTCGTGGCCGACGACTCCTGATCCCGCGACGCGTCCCGCAGCGCGGACAGGTTGCCCACCGCCCGCACGGTGGCCACGTCACCGTCCGCCTCGAGAAGCGCCATTCCGGCGCTGTCATAGCCGCGGTATTCGAGGCGCTCGAGGCCTCCGAGGATCAGGTCCTTGCAGGACCGTGCACCCACGTATCCGATGATTCCGCACATACAGGGGTCTCTCCCGTCACGAATCGATCAGGTGATTGTGCCGTACTTCTGACGATCCGTCGAGTTCGGGGTTTCCGTTTACTCAGTGAGGGCGCGCGTGACCGCCGCGCCGATCTCGTCACACCAGCGGTCACACTCGGCGGCCGTCGGCGCCTCCACCATCACGCGGACGAGGGGCTCGGTGCCGGAGGGCCGGACGACGACGCGGCCGTCCTCCCCCATCTCCGCCTCGCAGCGTGCGACGGCGTCCCACACCTCGGTGGCCTCCGGCAGGCGCGACTTGTCGCCCACACGGAAGTTCACGAGCTTCTGGGGCAGCCGCGCCATCACAGCTGCCAGATCCGCGAGCGTGCCCCCGGAGTCGGCCACGGCGTGGAGCAGCTGGAGGCCGGCGGCGAGGCCGTCGCCCGTCGGCCCGGACGCCAGGTTGATGAGGTGGCCGCTCTGTTCACCACCGATGGTGAAGCCACCCGAGCGCATCTCGGCGACGACGTAGCGGTCGCCGACATCGGTCCAGCGGACCTCGACACCCCGTTCACGCATGGCGCGCCGGAAGCCGAGATTGGTCATGGTGGTCGTGACGACGGTGTCGTGCGCCAGCTCGCCCCGCTCCTTCAGCCGCAGGGCGAGGATGGCGAGGATCTGATCGCCGTCGACGACGGTGCCGGAAGCGTCCACAGCGAGGACGCGGTCGCCGTCACCATCGAACGCGAGACCGATGTCCGCGCCGGCGTCGACGACGGCGGAGGACAGCGCCGCCAGGCTGGTGGATCCGCACTCGACGTTGATGTTGTCGCCCGTCGGCGACGCGCCGATCGTGGCGGCCACCTTCGCCCCCGACCGGGTGACGACGTCGACCGCCGTGGTGACCGTCGCACCGTGGGCACAGTCGAGCACCACGGAGAGACCGCCGAGGTCACCCTCGAAGCGGGCCACCATCGCGTCCCGGTAGGCCGCGAGACCTTCCGGCCATGCGGTGATGGTGCCGAGGTCGCCGCCCTCGGGGCGCGGTCCGCGGTCGTCGGCCATCGTGGCCTCGATCCGCGCCTCGTCCGCGTCCGGGAGCTTGAAGCCGTCGGGTCCGAAGAGCTTGATCCCGTTGTCGGGGAACGGGTTGTGGCTGGCGCTGATGACCACGCCGGCCGCCTGCTCACCGCGTGCCACCAGCTCGGCGACCGCCGGCGTCGGCAGGACGCCGCCCAGCTCCACGTGGATCCCGGCGCTCGCCAGGCCGGCAGCCACGGCCGCCTCGAGGAGCGCGCCGCTTCGGCGTGTGTCACGTCCGATCAGGACGGTGCTGCCGGGAGCGAGGTCCGCGCCCAGACCACGTCCGATGGAGAGCGCCAGCTCGGGGGTGAGATCCCGGTTGGCGACACCCCGGACACCGTCGGTGCCGAACAGCCGGCGCACCGGTACCGCCTCACTTGTCGCCATCAGCCCGGCTTCCCGCGTCGGAGGTTTGTCGGTGGCTCGGCCGGCGAAGCGCAGCCGGAACCGGTCGGTCGAAGATACCCATGGTGAATGTATCGGCAGAGACGGCGCGGTCTCGACCCGAGGGCACCGTATCGGTGCGCGCGTCGGAGCGGACATCGCGGCCGCCGGACCGCGACGTCGCAGGATCCGTCACCCGGGCCCGGCGGGCATGATGGCCGCCGAGCCGGGAAGGACCTGCGATGCGGGGCACCTAGCGCTTGGAGAACTGCGGACGCTTGCGCGCTCCGCGAAGCCCGGCCTTCTTGCGCTCCTTGATGCGGGAGTCGCGGGCGAGGAGTCCCTCGCGCTTGAGGTCGGGGCGAAGGCTCTCGTCCAGGTCGACCAGGGCACGAGCGATGCCGTGACGGAGGGCGCTGGCCTGTCCGGTGACGCCGCCGCCGGCGAGGCGCGCCGTGACCGAGACGTCGTTCTGGAGGCCGGTGACCGTCAGCGGGCTGCGCGCAGCGGTGATGAGGGCCTTGCGGGGGAAGTACTCGTCGATCGAACGGCCGTTGACGGTGATGGTGCCGTCTCCGCCGCGGGTGACGATGACGCGGGCGATGGCCGTCTTGCGCTTGCCCGTGGCCTGGGGGCGCTCAACACCCGGCTTGGGGGTGCGGACGGCCTCCGGGGCGGGGGTCTCATCGACGACGACCTCCACCTCGACCGACTCCGCGACCACGGTCTCGTTCGTCTCGTCCGTCGTCATGCCTCAGCCTTTCGTGAGAGTCGCAGCGGCTCCGGCTTCTGGGCCGCGTGCGGGTGGCCTTCACCCGCGTAGATCTTGAGCTTGCGCAGCTGGGCCCGGCCCAGCCGGTTCTTCGGGAGCATCCCGCGAACCGCCATGCGCAGTACCTCTTCCGGGCCGCGCTCGAGCTGCTCGGCGAGCGTGCGCTCACGAAGGCCGCCCGGGTAGCCGCTGTGGCGGTAGTACTTCTTCTGCGTGAGCTTGTTCCCGGTCACCGCCACCTTCTCGGCGTTGACCACGACGACGAAGTCGCCCGTGTCACGGTGGCGCGTGTACCACGGCGACCGCTTCCCGGAGAGGGTCTCGGCGATCACGGTGGCAAGGCGACCGAGATTCTGTCCGTCTGCGTCGACGATCCACCAACTACGGTCGACCGTTCCCAACTTGGCGCTCTGCGTCGTCACTTCACTTCCTTCGGTTTCAGCCCGTTCCACGGCGCGCGCGTGCTCGCGCACCGTTGTGCGGCCCGCGAATGCTAGTGATGGGCCCCGGAAATCGCAAACCCCGGCACGTGTTCGGGCACACGCCGGAGGGGGAACAATAGCGAGGTTCCGCCCGCACGATGCGACCTGTCAGGGTGACGTCGTCTGGAGCGTGCGGTATAACAGTCCCATGATCGGCAGGGACATTGGTCACCCGTCGTCCCGAAGGGACGGCTGAACCATGGCCGGCAGCCCGGTCCGTCGCTGCGTCGCGGTGGCGTCCCACGGTCGCCGGTGTCAGCAGAGGACTCCGGGGCAGCCTTGATCAACCTGGTAATCCGCGACGAATCTGCCGGGCTGGGCGGGCGGATCTTGATAACCCTTGGCAAACGCAACCAGGTTTTGCCACTACCCTGGACTCGCCTGGGCAGTGGGTCGCCGGTGGTCCTTTCGGAAGAAAACCAGGTCAATGGCTCGGAGAGCAGCTGGCGAGGCGTGGTTACCCGCCTGTCGAAAGATAATATCCAGGTTGCTTTTTCAGAGTGG
>CALMEC010000289.1 GCA_937862675.1 uncultured Actinomycetes bacterium | reverse complement strand
TCGACCCCGGTGGCCAGACCGTCGCGGCGGAGGACTACCTCGCGGAGGCCCCGACCGTGCCGACGCTCGTCGTCTGGGGCACCAAGGACCGGATGATCCCCGCCTGGCACGCCGGTGCCGCTGCCTCGCACATCGAGGGCTGCCGGGTCGAGCTGTTCCGCGGCGCGGGGCACTTCCCGCACCTCGACGACCCCGAGGTCATCACCGCCGACCCGGGGGACCATCCCGAGCCCGTCGCGAACGCCGACATCGACGCCTACGCGCTCACGCACAACGAGACGTCGACCGGCGTCGCGATGCCCATCCGCCGTCCCGCCGGCGCCGACGGTCTCGTTCTCGTCGATGCGACATCCGGCGCCGGCGGGATCCGCGTGGATCCCGCGCAGTTCGACGTCTACTACTTCAGCCCGCAGAAGTGCTCGCCGCCGCCGGGGCGTCTTTCCCCCGCCCCTTTTCCGCCGGCGGGGGGGGGGCCCCCCGGGGGCTCCGCGGCCTCCCCCCGTTGGATCCCCGCCGCTCTCGACCTGGGCACCGCGCTCGACAACTCACGCAAGGACCAGACGTACAACACGCCGGCGATCGCCACACTCATCCTCCTGGCCGAGCAGCTCGATTGGATGAACGCCCACGGTGGCCTCGAGTTCGCCGCCGGCCGGTCCGACCGGTCGTCGACGATCCTCTACGACTGGGCGGAGCGGACGGACTACGCGACGCCGTACGTGTCCGACCCGGCCAAGCGCAGCCCGGTCGTCGGGACCATCGACCTGGACGACGCGATCGACGCACCGACCGTGTCGAACGTGCTCCGGGCGAACGGGATCCTCGACACGGACGCGTACCGAAAGCTGGGCCGCAACCAGCTTCGCATCGCCATGTTCCCCGCCGTGGATCCGGAGGACGTGGAGCGCCTGACCCGGTGCGTCGACCACGTGGTCGCGGAGCTCAGCTGACCGGCCGCCGGGCCTGGGACGCGCCTCCCGGGCCCGGCGCCTGACCCGGTGCGACCCCGGGTCGCACCGGCCGTCCGTT
Source organism: uncultured Actinomycetes bacterium (assembly GCA_937862675.1). Lineage (GTDB taxonomy): Bacteria > Actinomycetota > Thermoleophilia > Miltoncostaeales > Miltoncostaeaceae > CALMEC01. The sequence continues at coordinate 1,919 of CALMEC010000289.1, read as the reverse complement.
TGCGAGCATGACGGCCGTGAGCGTTTCCGAAGGGGAGGAATGGGTGGCTGAAGCGTCGGTGGCCGGACGGCCGTGCTGGTACGAGCTGGGAACGACCGACCTGGTCGGAGCCGGCGACTTCTACCGCCAGGTCATGGACTGGACGGTCACGGCGCCGATGGTGACCGAGGTCCCCTACCTCGTCGCCGTGGTGGATGAGCGGGCGATCGCCGGATTCATGCTCACCGCCGCCCAGATCGGAGCCCCACCCCCCGGGTGGATCCCGTACTTCGCCACCGCCGACTGCGCGGCCACGGCCGCGGCGGTCACCGGCGCCGGCGGAGAGGTCCTGACCCCGCCCACGGCCCTGCCCGGCATCGGCACCGTCGCGATCGCCTCGGATCCCGGTGGCGCGGTGTTCGGGGTGATCCGGCTGTCCGACGACCACGCGGCGTTCACGACGCGGCATGCAAGGAGGAACTGGCACGAGCTCATGAGCCGCGATCCGGAGTCGGCACTCGCCTTCTACGGCGCGGTCTTCGGATGGCGGGCGGGCATCACGCACACCATGGACCACGTCGGGGACGCCTGCACGATCACGGTCGGCGACGACGTCATCGGATCCGTCATGCGGATGGCCGACGACGCCCCGGAGTCCGTCTGGCTGCCGTACCTGGGGGTCTCCGACCTCCCGGAGACGCTCCGCCGCATCGGACTGACCGGGGGCCGCGTCATGCACGGCCCGGCCGACATGCCCGACGGGCGCCTCATCGCTGTGGCGGCGGATCCCCAGGGCGCCTGGTTCGCACTGGTGGGTGACGCACCGGACGAGACGCCGACCACGTTGCGCCTTAGGAGCGCATAGGCGCGGAACCTCCGTTGGATCCGGATAGACGGTGCGGATCGGATGGACAGTCGTCGCGATGTGCCGGAGCGAACCGGTACCGTCGTCCGGCCTCATCGCCGTCGTCGCCGTGACGTCATCTCCTTCCCCGTCACCGAGTCGGATCGCGGCACATGACCGGCGTGTCATCAACGAATCCGCATCGACAGATCCGCATCGACACCGATCGACACAGCGCGGGTACCGGTTGAACAGAGAGCTTGCGCAGCGAGACCCGTGCCGGCGGTGACCGTGGTGCCTCACGATCCACATCGTCCGGTCGATATTCAGGTGGTGACCACGAGTCGACGACAGCACGCCGCATGGAGACTCGTCATCGGAGGACTCGCCCTCATCTCCGTCCTCTGCGCCGTCTCATTGTTGATCGCACCGTGGGATGCCTGGTCGTCGACGTCCGCGGAAGCCGAGAACGCACCCACGACACCCGCCGAGATCCTCGGCTGGGTGGCCGCCATGACCACGATCGCACTGGTCCTGGTCGTTCCCTGGATCTCGCTCTCCGTGGGATGGGCGGGCGCCGCACTTCTCCCGCTTCCGATGTTCGTCTCGACCATGGTGGCCATCGAGGTGATCATCCAGACGAATCCGGAGATGAACATGGCGGGCCTTCTCTTGGTGGTCCCCATCACGCTCTACGGGATCGCGCTCCTCGTCGCCACCATCGCCACCATCGGGCTCGGAGGTTGCACGCGCCCACGCTGCACGCGCCCACGGTAACCGCCGCGGCCGACGCTCTCCGACCCGTCCGATACACCCCAGCCCGACTGCGCCTGGTTCAGCCGGCCACGGCGCTCGCCAGGCCACTGACCCCGGTCGTGTTACTGATCCGGACCCGCGACAGTGCATACGGTCGTGATGCGCTGTGCGTGATTCCCGGCTCGCTCGTCGTGGCGAGCACGTAGCCCGTCTCCCGGGCCCTGGCCTCCACCGTCGCGTCGTACCTGCCCGCCGGGTAGCAGAGCCACTGGACAGGATGTCCGAGCCCCTTCTCCAGGGTCCTGCGGGAACCGGCCAGCTCCTCGCGCAGCGCGCTCGA
>CALMEC010000288.1 GCA_937862675.1 uncultured Actinomycetes bacterium | reverse complement strand
GCATCACGAAGATCGCGACGCCGAACAGGACGTTGTAGACGCCGACGTACTCAGGGCTGGGGACGTCGACGAGGGTGGTGGTGTCGAACACCCACCACACCGCCTCGAACAGCCACGCGGCAGCTCCCGCCATTGCCTGGCCGAGCCAGTCGAACGGCGCGGCGATCAGCGACGCCGTCGCTTCGCCTACGGCGTCGCAGACGGAGGAGATGACCGGGACATCGCACACGCTCACCGCACCCACCCCCATGGGCGGCGCGTTGTTGGGGTGGTCATCAGACGGCCTGCCCGACGCCCCAGAAGAAGTTGATGAGCGTCACCGCGGCACCGCAGATGATCGCCGCCCCGCAGGACACGAGCACGCCGACCTTGCCGCGGCTGGCGAGGTGCGGGTTCGAGGAGTTCGCGCCGAACCCCCACACGATCGCCGAGACGATCAGCGCGAGGACGGAGAGGATGAGGCCGACGGTCATGACGGCGCCGACGATGATGCGCAGTTGCTCGATACCGGGAAGACCGGACGAGTTGGGGTCGATGTCGATCACGGGGATGCTCCTGACTGTTCGCGAGACGTGTTCTCGGCTGTCAGGTGCACCCCCGTGCCCCGGCGACGGGCGGATAGCCTTGCCTGGTGGGAGTCGTTCGGGCCGCCAGCGCCGTTATCACCGACGACGGCGGACGTGTGCTGCTCGTGCTGCGCGGCACCGAGCCGGAGAAGGGCCGCTGGTCGGTTCCCGGAGGCAGCGTCGAGCCCGGCGAAACCTTGGCTGAGGCGGCGGCACGGGAAGCGTTCGAGGAGACCGGGCTGCGGGTGTCGGTGGGGCGTGAGCTGTGGTGCGTGACGATCCCGGCCGGTGACGGCCGGGTGTTCGAGGTGCACGACTTCGCCGCCACTGTCACCGGCGGCGAACTAACACCGGGCGACGACGCGGACGATGCTCGCTGGGTCACCGCCGCAGACCTCGACCAGCTCCCGCTGACGACGAACCTTGCCGACTACCTGCGCCGCGCCGGCATCCTCACCTGAGCTGACCTGACCTGACCGGCGCGGCTGGTCAGAGTTGTTCGCCGATGCCGAGGAGGAAGTTCACCCAGGCGACCCCGGCACCGGCCAACGCCGCGGCACCGACCGATACCCACAAGCCGGTGCGGGCCTTGGTGGCGGCCTGGTAGTTCCCGCTGGAGGAGGCGATCGCCCACACGATCGCGCAGGCGATCAGCATGAGCACCGCGATGACGAGGACGAACATCAGCAACGCCCCCACGATCGCCCGCAGCTCTCCGGCGCCGCCGACGCCGCCGAAGTCGGGGAACACGTCCATCACACGCCTCCTGCCGTGCAGGCGGCGAGAGTGGTGTCCCCGCCGCTGATGCCTTCCGCGCCGTGATCGGTGAGCCACACGTCACCGTCGACGGGTTCGGCACCCCTACCGCCGGGGCGGATCTCGAAATGCAGGTGCGGGCCGGTGGATTGCCCGGAGGAGCCGACATCGCCGATGTGCTGCCCGGCGGTGACCATCTGCCCTTCGGTGACGTGGATGCCGTGCTGCCACATGTGCCCGTAGTAGGACGCGACCCGCTGGCCCCCCACCGTGTGCTCGATGACGATCAGCCCGCCGTACCCGCCGGAGAACTCCGCCAGCACCACCACGCCGTCTGCGGCGGCGAGGATCGGGGTGCCATCCGGCGCGGCGAAATCGGAGCCGGTGTGGAAGGCGCGTTCCCCGGTGATCGGGTGGATGCGCCACCCGAACGGGCTGGTGCGCACCCAGGTGCCCTCCGGCAGCGGGAACACGATGCGGGTGGTCTCCGGCACCACCGGCGCACCCCCACCACCGCCGCCGGTCGGGGCGGGACGGGTCAGAGCGGTCAGGATCGCTTCGGCGACCGGCTGGTAGTTCTGATACCGGTCCGGGTACGCACTGACTTCGACTGCCTGGACGGCTTCGCCGGGGTCCATGCTCTGCCAGCCCGGGATGTCGAGCAGGCCGCGCGGTGACGGGTAGTTCGGGCCGGTCTGACCGCCGTAGAACGCACGCGCCTGATAGCTCGAGTCCATGAGCTCGGCGACGGTGCCCCACCCGGCGGCGGGCCGCATCTGGAACAGGCCGAGGCTGTCGTGATCGGACCCGTTGCCATCGTTCGGGAAGTCGGCCGACTCCGGGTAGGAGTCCGTGTTCGCGAGCATCCGCAGCGTGGACTCGGTGAGCGCAGCCATCAGCGCGATCACGACCCCCGGGCGGCCGACCCCGTTGGTCTGCCCGCCCGTGGTGATGATCGTGGCGGCGTGGGTGAGCTGGGTGCGGTTCAGGGTGACGGTCTGGCCGCTTCGGGTGGTGGCGGTCAGCGAGTCCGGGATCGGCCCGACGAGCAGCGACCCCGGCGCGCACGCGGTCATCGCGGGATTGACCACGGCCGCCACCCCGACCAGCACGACCGAGGGGGCGAAGAACAGGAGGGCGACCGCGAGAGCGGCGAGTTTCGTCAACACGACAAGCACCTCCTCGTCTATCGCAGGGGGTTGTCGAGTTGGGAGAGCCGCAGCAGCTCGCACAGCCCCGGACTGCCTCGACCGGGGACCGGGGGCGTGCAGACGGCGAACACGGTGAACGACACCGGCCGGGACGCCTCCACCGGTTCGGTGCCCCAGGTGCCGTCCCGGTGCCGGGTGCCCTCGATCGTGTACGCGACGATGCCTGCGGGAATCTGGCCCGGAGCGGCCTGCGCGACCGCAGTGTCCCATGCCTCCGGGATGACCGCGGTATCGACGATGAGCCATTGGCGGGTCTGATACTGACGGAGCTGTCCCCACGCCTCCACGGTCGGCAGATAGGCCCGCACATCCCCGCCCAGTGCGGCCGCCTCCTCATCGGCTGCGACATCGGCGAGCATCTGCGCGTAGTCCGAGGGTCTGTGACCGGTGGTGGTGTCCCAGGTGAACAGTGCGCCGGCGACCGCGCGGGCGAACGCCTCCGGGCCACCGACCTGCGGCACCGCCACCGGCCCCTCCCGGGACGGACCGATCGGCGGGGCGGTCACGGTAGAACTCGGCGAGTCAGCGGGAGTGGTGTCGGTGCGGGGTGCTGGGCCGCGTAGCAGCCCGTAGATGCCGACACCGACCAGCAAGAGCAGCACGATGCCACCCGCGATCGTGGCGATCAGCAGACGGCGGCGACGACGATCAGCAAGGGTGGCGGGGTCCATGCGGGTCCTCCCAGAAGGCGACAGATAGGTGGTCGACTGGAAGGTGCACACACCAACCCCAGAACGCGGCGCCCGGTCAGGCGATGTGCTCGCTGCGCTCCGGTGCACGGCGGGCGGCACGGGCGGCGTCAGCGAAGGTGACGGTGCCGGCCACGGTCTGCTCGAACCGGGACCATTGCTCCTCGGTCAGTGCCGGGCCGACAACCTCCGGGTTGTGGTGCAGCCACCACTGGGCGAGGTCGTCCCAGACGGCGACGAACACGGTCAGCGGAAACGGCACCGGCTCGCCCTGGTCCTCGACCGCGGTCAGCGCGGGGCGGCGGGGTTTCCGGCCGTTCTTCTTCGCGGCCTTCACACGAGCGAGCGCCGCCTGCGCCAACTCCTCCAGCTCCACCGCCCGCGCCTCACGCTCGGCCACCCGCACCTTAGCGGCCTCGGCGCGGGCCCGGTCGCGCAGCCCGGCGGGCCGGGTGGGGTCGGCGGCGATCTGGTCGAGCTCGGCGAGGGAGAGCTCGGCATTGATCCGCAGATGGGAGGGATAGACGCTGCCGCCGGCCTTGATCCGCTCGACCTCCTCCGCCGCGCGAGCGCGTACGGATTCGGGTTGGGAGTGGTCGGCGGCGAGGCGTTCGAGGCGGCCGATGCGCTCCAGCGTGGTGTGGGAGTCGCGGCCGGTGACCATCTGCGCGGCCTGCACCGCAGCCTCGCCTGGGGTCGAGTCCCACGGTGCCGTTAACTTAACGGCACCGTCATCTCCCGCATCGTCGGCGGCGTGGAACCGGGTTGCCTCCTGGCGGTGTGCGGCATCTTCGGCGAGCAGGGTCTTGAGTTCGCGGTAGAGGCCGGCAGCCTCGAACTGGGTCAACGGCTTGTGTAACAGGTTGTCGTCCTGCTCCGCGAGGAGCTGCCCGAGACGGTCCGAGACACCGGACCGCACCCATACCTTGACGGTCTTCCACCCGAGCAGCTTGATCGCCGCCAGCCGGCGGGCGCCGCAGATGAGATGCCCGTCGAGGGTGATCGCGATCGGTTGCCACAAGCCGTTGCGGCGAATCGACTCGACCAACGGCGCCAGATCGCCGTAGTCCTGCCGGTGCCGCCGGCCGACACCGATGGAATCCACCGCACGTTCCAGCTCAATGTGCCCATCCTGCGGGGAGCTCACGGGTGACCACCCCCGGTATCGGGTGCGGCAAGGCCCGCGGTGAGCACAAGGTCGTCATCACTCAGCAGCGCCCGCAACGGCTCCCCGATCAGCAACCGCACCAGCACCCCTCGGCCGGTGTTGGTGTGCGCGAGGGCGGGGTCCGGGGCGCCGAGAACGACTCGCAGCAGCGTCGTCCAGGCGGCGCCGGGCAGGTCCAAGAGGGCGCGGGCTTGCTGGTCGCGGCGGAGTACCTCGAAGGCCGACGCTCGCGACACGGATTCGGCAAGCCGGCCAGTGATGTAGTCGACCGAGGCGCGTGCGGTCGCCGGATCCCATCCCAGCCGAGTCAGGAACGCGATCGTGTCCTCCATCGCCGAGTCGACGTTCACCGTCCGCTCCAGCCGCACGTCTTCGTCCTCAGCGGGCACGTCCTCCTCGTCGTCGGTGAAAGGGTCGACGTGGAACGCGGGGTGGTAGTCGGGCAGCGGGTTCTCTCGGTCGCTGAACCGTTCCGCATCATGGAACACCGAATACCTCGGCCGACGGGCCTGGTGCACCGAGCACAGCAGGCCGTTGCCGCGCTCCTCACCGATGCAGGTCACCTGCACCGCACGGGTCACCACCGCCCACGGATCATCCGCCCGCCTCGTCGCGGCTCCGCGCATCGCGTCGAACGCCGCCGATGCGGCCTCCCACGGGTCCAGGCCGTGCTTGCGTGCCAGGGCAGCGTACTTGTCGGCCGCGTGCCGCATCAGCGCGGCAGCGTCCGGATCGTTCCGCCACGCGCCCGTGCCAGCGTCATGAAGTCTGTTGAGCAGTGCACGTAGCGCCTCCGAGTCCTCAAAACGATGCCGCTCCTCGTTACGGCTGCTTGCGTATGTCATCCGGCACCTCCTGAACAGCAGGTGCGCGCACGTCCCCCAGCCGTCGTGCTCGCCGGTTGAGGAGGGACACGCATGGCCTATGTCACCCCAACCCGATCCCGGAGCGCGACACCCACGAGTGCCGCTCCCCAGCCCCGCGACCGAACGCGGTCACCGGCGGCAGCCTCCGTGCCCGCTCGCTCACAACCCGCCCACCCGACCGGGCGACCGGGCGAGTGCCCCGATATGCCTGAGCGGGCACACGTCTCGCGCGGCGGGCAAGCTCGGCTTGGAAGTCGATGCCTTGCCCCGCGACCCTGCCCATCCGCGAGGCCAGCAGATCAGACGGCCGCACCCACTCCACCCCCGAACGACGCCTCCCCGCCTGCGCCGCATCGAGATTCTTCTTCGCTGCGGAGGGGTCGCCGTGGCGGGCCAGCTCAGACACGTCCCCGTCCCCAGTACGGCGTGCCTCCTCGGGCGCCTCAGAGGGCTCCTGGCGGAGTGCGCGGCGCTCTCCGAGTCGCGCGGTGCGCTGCTCGTGCTCGTTCATGTCGTCTCCTCCGTGTTTTCGTGGCCGGTCAAGGCGGGACGGGCGAACCAGCGTCCAACCGTGGATGGATGCACACCGAGGTGGCGGGCGATCTGCTTGTTCGACCAGCCCTCCTCCTCCCGTAGCAACACCGCCACCTCACGCCCCACCGGCACTGGCGACGGAGCAACCGTCGCCGTCTCCTCGCCTGACTCGCGCGACGGCTCGGCTGTGGGGAGGCGTCGGGTGAGGATGACGGTGAGGTGGGTGATCGCCAGCAGCACCAGCGGCGGCACCGCCGCCACCGACGCCGCCAGAACGCTCGGTACGTCCGCGTCGGCGGTCACGACGGCGTGGATCGCGTTCGCGGTCACCGACACCACGGCACCAGCGGCCAGCAGCGCCCACGGATACCAGGCGGAGCGTTGCCCGGCCAGCGCGACGACGGCGACGGTTGAGACGACGATGATGCCGTCCACAATCAGCGGCCACGCCCACGCCTGCCCGGCGTCGACCCCGGAGCGGCGGGCAAGATCGGCCAGGGCGGTGAAGGAGAGCCAGAACGCACCGGCGGCGATGAACACGGTCCCGGCAACCGCTGTCGCTACCGCGACCCGGCCACCGCGCGTTCTCGTTGCCAGGGTCATCACAGCCCTCGTCCCCTCGGTAACGACCCAGTGGTGGCGAGGCGGCCGAACCACCTCTCGGCTGGCGATTCGCCCCCTTCCGGCGACGGCTCGTGCCGGGCAGGCTCGGGGCGGACGGTGCGGTACGCGGAGCGGACGGTCGCGGCGATCTCGCGAGGCCCGAAGTCCGACTTCGCCGCCGCCAGCACCGCATCCAGAGCGTCCGCCATCGGGAAGCCACCCTCAGCGAGACGGCAGGACGCCCAGAACAGCTTGAGGTTGCGGTCGGAGTCCTGCCTGCCCAGCCAGCGCGCCAACCGCACGGCACCGTCCCGCCCCACCGGCTGCCAAGTGTCGGGCCGGAGGCGAGGCTCGGGGCGGGGGTCCAGGAAATCCCGCAACCGCCCCGCATCCACGGTCCTCGCGGGGCCGGTCCCGACTTCCTCGACCCGATACCAGGCCGTGATGCCCTCGATCGTCCGGGCCGAAGGCGGGACGATGATGTAGCCGCCGTCACCACGGAAATCGACCCCGGCACGCCCCGCCTGCCACGACCGCTGCTCGCTCCCAGACATCGCCGGATAATAGGCGTGCATCCCGCCCGTGGGCGTGCGCACCAACAACTCGCACCCGCCGGTCAACCCCGCCGCGGTCGCGCGGACGAAGCCGGCCCGACCATCGACGGGACCGTGAACATCCACATCCACCACCACGAACCCGGACGCTCGGCCGGTCGGCACGCCGATATTCGCGGCCGGCCACCGCCGCCACCACGCCCCGACCTGCGCCGGATCGCTGCTCGCGTCGCGGAACCCGTGCTCGACCAGCGGACGCTTCCCGCCCGGCACGCACGGGAACACCGGCACCCCGGCTTGGGTGAATTGCACGGCGGCGGCAGGCAGCGGAACGTCGGCGACCTGGGCAAACAGCTCAGCGGCCTTCATCACAGGCTCCTGACCGCGGCCTCCGCCGTGCGAGACGACCGCGGCGGCTCCACCGCCGGCGTTGCCGTGGTGCGCTCTGCTCTCGGGGTACGTTCGGCACGCGCGGGGTCGCGGGTGAGGCCGGGCGTGTCGCCGTCGCCGATCTGCGGGGTGGGGAGGGCATCAAGGATCGCCCCCGCGGTCTTGCGGACCCGCTCGCCTGTGGCCTGCACCACCTCCTCCGGGTCTCTGTCCTCAACGGTGCCCGCCCAGCCGTAGACGTAAGGGATCGTGTAGCCGGTGGTGTCCATCCCGTGCGCGGCACCGATCATCAGCGCCACCGACTCCGCTTCCACCTCACCCACCCCGCGATGGCCCGTGGCGTCCGGGTTGTCGGGACCGTGCAGCTTCACGTGCGCGAGTTCGTGCGCGAGGGTCTTCACCTGCGCGGAATCGTCCATGTTCGTCCGCACCGCGACCGTCCGGTTCGTGTAGTCGGTCAGGCCGTTCGCACCGCGGATCATGCCCTCGTGCTTGACCCGCAGCACCGCGAACCCCTCCGCCTCCACCAAAGTCGCGAGCCCAGCCCACAAGCCTTCGGGGGCTTCGCCTTCCAGTAGCACCGGCGACGGTCGCTCCGGAATCGGATCGCCGGCGGTCTGGGAGACATCCCACACGTAGGCGGGTTTCGCGCCGACCATGCGGGAGCGCACCGCCTCACCCGGCGTCGGCTTCTCGAACCGGCCCAGCCTCCGCCATGAGGCATTGTCCTGCGGGGTGGAGGACGCGAACCGGCCCATCACCGGGGCGAAGATCATGTACCCCGGCTGCCCCTTCTCCACCTGCCTGCCGAGGGCCTGCCATTGCTTGTACCCCGCAACATAGGACGGCTCCGGCGCCTCCACGCGGCCCTGCTCGAAAGCGTCAAGGTGCTGCGCCCACACCAACAGGGTGTTCCCGAAACTCCGTGATCGGAACCGGGCGGCGAACTTCATTGCACGCCGCCAGTCTTCCCCGGACGCGAGCTGACCCACCGCAATTGCAAGGCGTTCATGCAGCGCGTCAAGCTTCGCGTCCCGCGTTACTTGCGCACTTTCATCTGTCGCCATCACCAGCCTCCTTCCCCGGCCGCCCAACAGGGCGGCTGACCCTTGCGACCATGAGGTGCGCCGGGCGGATCGGGGATACGAGACGGGCGAGGGATGAGACTGCGACCGCCAGGCTCCGCAATGAACCCGACGAGTCCCATCTGGTCTACTCGTTGATGCGGTCGTTGCAGGCGACCGGGCTGGAACTGCGCGAAATCCTCCGGATCTGTGCGCGGATCCTCCGGGTCAGTCCGCCGCAGCCACCCGCTGACTCAGGGACCGGTACTCGCGAGGCGTGATTCCGATGCTCCGCCGGAACAGGCGCCCGGCGTAGGCGGGGTCCGTCCAGCCGACCTTTCTTGCGACAGTCGCGATCGGTTCGTCCGTGGTGCGCAGCAGGTGGGCCATTTGCTCCGCCCGTAGCATGGTGAGGTAGGCAATCGGCGTCTTGCCGAACGCGGGGACGAACAGTCGTCCAAGGTGCGATGGGGACAAGTGGACGGCCTTTGCCAGCGCGCCGAGTGTCCACCGACGCTCCGATTTGTGTCGCAGCAGGCTTGCGGCGTGGCGTACTTCAGCTCTAATGGGATCGAAGACACGGTGACGCGGGAGTCCCGGAAACATAGACGCTCGCTGACTGGAAGTGATACGTCGCTCCGTCACGTCGATATATGGCACCACCACATCCAGCACCGCAAACAGCAAGGCCTGCGCCTTGAAGAACCGCTCCGGAGCAGGATTATCCAGGCTCAGAGCCACAAGCTCGTCCAGCCAGGGCATCAGGAGCCCGACGCGATCTGTTCCGAGACGAACAATCTGAGCGGGTTCGGCATAACGGGTCTCCAAGAACTGTTTGGCCTGGAGGCGGTCGGTGAACACCGATGCGTGTTGCCAGAACACCTGATCGACGAGGAAGTCTCGATCAAGGTACAGGGTCGTGACGGTGACGGAACCTTCCGGTTCCCAGCCGCACAATGTACACGGTGCCAGGGCAACCACGTCCCCGATACTCGCAGGACGTAGGCCGAACTCGCTAAAAAGGATTGCCGATCCGGAGCGCACGAAGCTAATGCGCACGCAGTCGTATGCCCGCGGTTCCGTGGCGACATGCGAGGTCCTCGTCCGGGCGACGACCGGTGAGAACACCGGAGGTTGAGGGGACGCTGCCGCGTCCGCGGTAGTGCGCGGGGTGCCTTGCGTTACGGAACCCATGCCGGAAGTCAACGACACAGTGCACGGAAGAACGAGGCTCCTAACGATACCCATGCGAAAGGCGGCCGTTCCCTAACGCTTTCAAGACACCCTCGAGCCGGGGGCGGCGACCCCGTTCGGCGGCCGGGCGCGTTTGCGGCCCTTACCGAGGTCAGGGAGTTTGGTCGTTGTCTTGGTCCGTCAGCAGACGATGCCCCATCCCGGCCTCGGTAATCAGATACCGCGGCGTGCCCGGGTTCGGTTCGAGTTTCTTGCGCAGCTGCGAGACATACAGGCGCAGGTAGCCAGTGTCGGTGATGTGCTCGGACCCCCATATCTCGGTGAGAAGAGTCTGCCGGGTGACGAGTTTGCCGGGGTTGCGGATGAGGACTTCGAGTACCTGCCACTCGGTGGGGGTGAGCCGGATTTGCTGCGTCTGGCCACGGCTGGTCTTCACGACGTTCCGGGACGACAAGTCGATGGTGACATCACCGAGTGTCACAGTCGGGTCCGATTCGTGTTGGGGTACCCGTCGGGTGAGCGCGCGGATGCGGGCGAGGAGTTCTTCGATGGAGAAGGGTTTGGTCACGTAGTCGTCCGCCCCAGCGTCGAGCGCTTCGACTTTGTCGGCTGCGCCGGTACGACCGGAGACGACGAGGATCGGGGCGGTAGACCATCCGCGGATGCCCGCGATGACTTCGATGCCGTCGAGTTGGGGCATGCCAAGGTCGAGCATGTAGATATCGGGGTGGCGGTCGATAGCGACAGCGATGGCCTCCGCACCGTTGATGGCGGTGATGATCTCATAGCCTTTCGCAGTCAACGTGATTCGGAGTGCGCGCAGGATTTGCGGGTCATCGTCGGCGATGAGAATCTTCATGATGGCGTCCCTTCCGCGGTCTTTTCCGCGGGTTGCTGCCGCGTTTCGGGCGTCGGGAGTGTGACGACCATGGTCAGCCCGCCGCCGGGGGTGTCTTCGGGGGTGAGGGTGCCACCCATCCCTTCCACGAAGCCTTTGGAGAGGGCCAGTCCGAGGCCAAGGCCCGCGGTGTTGTCGGTGTCGCCGACACGTTGGAAGGGGACGAACACGTCATCTCGACGCTCGGCGGGGATGCCGGGGCCGCGGTCGATGATTCGGATTTCCACCTGTCCGGCGAAAGCGCTGGTGGCGATGCGGACGTAGCCGCCTGGTGGGGTGTATCGGGTGGCGTTGACGAGCAGGTTGACGAGCACTCGTTGCAGCAGTGCGGGATCGGCCATGACGGGCGGGATAGTGGGGTCGAGGTCGAGTTGCACTTGGTCGGGTCCAAGGTCGAGTTCGTCGAGTGCGGGCACGATAGTGTCCGCGGGATCGACGGGGCTGACCGAGACGGCCAGGACACCTGCCTGGAGACGGCTGACATCCAGAAGGTCGGTGATCAGGGTGGCGAGAGTGGTCAGGCTTTCATCGGCGGTGGCAAGGAGCTCGTCCCGGTCGTTGTCGTTGAGCATGCTGCGGGTGGCTCGGAGGCCGCTGACGGCGGCAGTGGCGGCGGCCAGTGGACGACGCAGGTCGTGGCTCAGCGCTGAGAGCAGGGCGGTTCGAACCCGATCGTTGGCCGCGAGCGGACCGACTTCGCTGGCGGTCTCGGCGAGGTCGCTGTGTTCGAGTGCGGCGTCGAGTTGCGCGACGAGGACGGCCAGGAGTCGTTGTTCGGAGGCTTCCAGGTCGTTGCCGTGCAGTTCCAGGATCGCGCGGTCGCCGATGGGTACAGTCGTGTGTCGGTCGTCGGGCAGAGGTTCCCCTGCCGTGGCGAGGACAGTTTCACCTTTCCGGAGTCGGACGCCAGCGAGACCGAATGCTTCTCGGGAGCGATCGATCAGCGCTTGAATGGCTCCTTGCCCACGCAGAACGCTGCCGGCGACGGTGGCGAGAAGTTCCGATTCAGCTGCGGCGCGTCGTGCGGCCCTGGTCAGCCGGGCGGCCCGGTCGACGACGAGGCTCACCAGGATCGCGATGATGATGTAGAGCGCGAGCGCGACCAGATGGGTTGGCTTGGTGACGGTGACTGTGTACAGCGGTGCGATGAAGAAGAAGTCGAGTGTGAGCCCGGACATCACAGCAGCAAATAGTGCCGGCCAGATGCCCCCCACGAGCGCGACGACGACGACTAGCAGTTGATAGCTCAGGACATCGCTGGTGATGGAGTCTTCGGTACGAAAGGCAGACAGCAGCCAGGTCAGGAGGGGGCCACCGATGAGAGCGAGTGCGAATCCGGTGATGCGGCGCTTCAACGTCAAGGCTCCGCCGATCTTGGGGAGGGAGAGTTTCCCGCCGGCGGCGTCGTGATTGACGATGTGCACGTCGATGTTGCCGGCTTCGCGCACGACGGTCGCGCCGATGCCGGGCCCGGTGAGGGCGGCGGCGAGTCGGCTGCGGCGGCTGACGCCGATGACGAGCTGTGTGGCGTTGACGGATTTGGCGAACTCGACAAGCGCGATGGGGATATCGTCACCGACGACCTGGTGATACGTGCCGCCGAGCTTTTCCACGAGGGCGCGCTGCCGGGCCAGCGATTCCGGGTCGGCGACGCGCAGCCCGTCTTGACTGGTGACGTGCACGGCGAGCAGGTCCCCACCCGCGGATCGCGCAGCGATCCGCGCTCCACGACGCAGTAGGGTCTCGCCCTCCGGACCGCCGGTGAGAGTCACCACCACCCGTTCCCGGGCTTCCCACTTGCTGTCGATGCCGTGTTCGGCGCGATAGGTCTTGAGCGCCTGGTCGACCTCATCGGCCAGCCACAGCAGGGCGAGTTCGCGCAGCGCGGTCAGGTTGCCGAGTCGGAAGTAGTTCGACAGTGCCGCGTCGATCCGCTCCGCCGGGTAGACGAGTCCGCCGGAGAGCCGGTCTTGTAGCGCCTGGGGCGCCAGGTCGACAACTTCGATCTGATCGGCCGCGCGAAGGAAATCGTCCGGTACCGTCTCGCGTTGCGGCACACCGGTGATCTGCTCCACCACATCGTTCAGAGACTCGATGTGCTGAATGTTGACCGTGGAGATCACGTCGATGCCCGCGTCCAGGAGCACCTGGACGTCTTGCCAGCGTTTGTCGTGCTCAGAGCCGGGAGCGTTGGTGTGGGCGAGTTCATCGACGAGGGCGACCTCGGGCGTGCGAGCCAGGGTGGCGTCCAGGTCCATCTCGGTCAGTTGCACGTCCCGGTGCTGGAGAGCGCGACGCGGGAGGACTTCTAGTCCTTCGGTCATCGCCGATGTCGCCGCGCGGCCGTGGGTCTCCACGACAGCGACCACCACGTCCTTGCCTTCGGCGAGGAGTCGTTTGCCTTCCTCCAGCATGGTGTAGGTCTTCCCCACACCGGGCGCAGCGCCTAGCAGCACCCGAAGCCGCCCCCGTGCAGTCATGTTCAGCCCTCCCACTCATCCAATGCCAGATTAAGCTCTAACACGTTCACCCTCGGCTCCCCGACAAAACCGAGGTCGCGACCCTGGGTGTGTGCGGCGACCAGTTCACGCACCGTCGTGGCGGGCAGGTCGCGAGCCTGCGCGATGCGTGTGACCTGGATAGCGGCGTATTCCGGGCTGATGTGCGGATCCAGCCCGGAGCCCGAGGCGGTCACCGCGTCGACGGGAACCTCGGCCTCGGGGACACCGTTGAATTCGGCGACCTGCGTCCGGCGCGCAGCGATCGCAGCGATCAGATCCGGGTTTTCGGGGCCGAGGTTGGAGCCGGAGGATGCGCTGGCGTCGTAGCCGTCGCCGGCGGCGGAGGGGCGGGGTTGGAAATACTCCGGCAGCGGGTTCCCATCCGCATCTGTGAACGTCTGCCCGATCAGTGCCGAGCCCACGACCTGGCCGCTCGCGTCGGTCAGCTGGGAACCGTTCGCCTGCCACGGGAACACCAACTGGCCGACACCGGTGATCGCCAGCGGGTACAACACACCAAGGACCACCGTGAGGATGACCATGATGCGAACGGCCGTCCACACCGACCGGCCCGCACTGCGACGAGAGACCTTCATTTCTGGGAGTCCTTTCAGTAACCAGGGATCAGCGCGACGATGAGATCGATGGCCTTGATCCCCACAACGGGTACGAGGATCCCGCCGAGCCCGTATAAGAGCAGGTTCCGGTTCAACGCTTGGGCGAGGTTGGTCAGGCGGTAGGGGACGCCGATGAGGGCGAGCGGGATCAGGATGGCGATCACGACGACACTGAAGATGACGGTCGACAAGATGGCCGAGGCGGGCGAGTGCAGCCCCAGGATGTTCAGCGCCCCCAGGCCCGGGAAGACGCCGACGAACAGGGCGGGGAACAGTGCGACGTATCTGACGAGATCGTTGGCGATGTTGAACGTCGTCAAAGCGCCGCGGGTGGCCATCTGTCGCCGACCGACCTCGATGATCTCCACAAGCTTGGTCGGGTCGTCATCGAGGACGATCATGTTCGCCGCCTCCTTCGCCGCCGCGGTGCCCGTGTTCATCGCAACCCCCACATCGGCTTGCGCGAGCGCGGGGGCGTCGTTGGTGCCGTCGCCGCTCATCGCCACGAAATGCCCGGCCGCCTGTTCCCGTTTGATCAGGTCCAGCTTGTCCTTCGGAGTGGCGTCTCCCAGAAAATCGTCAACCCCTACCTCTTTCGCGATTGCCGCCGCAGTCAATGGATTATCGCCGGTAACCATGACGGTCCTGATCCCTAGCAACCGCAACTGATTCACGCGGGCCGGCACAGTGTCTTTGACCACATCCTTCAAGTGGATCACCCCGAGAACCCGGCCCGGCCCGTTCGCTGGCTTACTGGCCACAACCAGTGGGGTGCCGCCGGATCGGGCGATCGCTGCGGTCACAGACCTGAGCTCGTCCACGACAGGACGCGACTGTTGGGTGCCGGTGTGCTTGAGCCAGCCGAGGATCGCGGACTCCGCGCCCTTGCGGACACTGGTGCCGTCGTCGTCCAGGTCTCGCCCGGACATCCGCGTCAAGGCGCTGAAAGGCACGCTACGGCCTGCGCGGCTCGCATCCGCGTCGAGGACGATGCCGTGGCGACGGGTCAGCTCGATCGTGGACGTGCCCTCCGGTGTCGGATCGCTGAGTGAGGACAGTGCGGCAGCACGAAGCAGCTCGTCCTCGCTGGTCCCGGCGACCGGCACGAATCGGGTTGCGCGGCGGTCGCCTTGGGTGATCGTTCCGGTCTTGTCCAGCAGCACCGTGGTGATATCCCCCGCCGTTTCCAGAGCGTGCCCTGAATCCAGGAGCACGTTGCGTTGCAGCAGCCGGTACATTCCTGCGATCCCGGTCACCGACAGCAACGCGGCGATCTCGGTGGGTACCAGGCAGGCCACCAAGGCGACCAGCACCGGAACCGACACCGGGCCGGCGACCGGCGAAGCAATGGTATTGACCGTGAGGGCGATGAGCACGAACGAGATTGAGAACGACGCGAGCAGTGCACTTAACGCCAGCTCATTGGGAGCCTTCTGCCGGCGGGCCCCTTCGGCGAGGTCGATCATCCGATCCACGACCGTGTCACCGATCGGTGCCGTGACGCGAACCACGATCCGATCCGAAAGGACCCTGGTGCCACCGGTCACCGCGGAGCGGTCACCGCCGGATTCGCGGATCACCGGGGCCGACTCACCGGTGATGGCCGACTCATCCACTGAGGCGATACCCCAGACCACTTCACCGTCGGCGGGGACCACACCCCCGACCGTCAGCACCACCATGTCGCCGGGTTGCAGCTCGGCCGAATTCACATCTCGAACGTCAGTACGGTGTGCACCAGGGTCGTTCGTTTCGTCGTAGCGGCGCACACGATGCGCGGTGGTGCTCTCCCGCATCAACCGAAGGGACGTGGTGTGGCTTCGACCGCGCCCTTCCGCCAGCGCTTCGGCGATATTCGCGGCGAGGAGTGTCAGCCAAAGCCAGACGGCGATCGCCCAACTGAAACCCGGGGGCAGCACAGTGCCGCCGGAGAGAGCCGGGCCGCCGATGAAGGGTTCCGCGAACGCGACAACCGTGGTGAGAGCGGCACCACACCACACAATGAACAGCACCGGGTTCCGCCGCTGCACTCGGGGGTCGAGTTTGCGGATCGCGCCGCGAAGCGGCAACCCGAAGGTCCGCAAGAACGATTGGAGCCGCCGTTGACCGGCCCCCCGCTTGAACCGCCGTATGATCGTCATCCCAACCCTTCCGCCAGTGGGCCAAGTGTCAAGATGGGGAAGAAGGTGGGAACCGAGACGAAGACGATGACCCCGACCAGCAGGCCCACGAACTGCGGACGGTGAAGCGGCAATTCGGCAGCCTGGGATGCCGTCCGGTCCTGGGAAGCAAATGAGCCGGCCAATGCCAGCACCAGAGCGATCGGCACAAAACGGCCAAGCAGGATGATGATGCCCAGCGCCGTGTTCAGCCAGGGGGTGTTCGCGTTGAACCCGGCGAAGGCGGAACCGTTGTTGATCGCGGCCGAGACGAATGCGTACATCACCTCAGAGAGCCCGTGGGAACCCGGGTTGCCCATGGCCGTGCCGACGATCTCATCGTGCACTGCGGGGATGGCGAGGCTAACCGCCATGCCGACTAAGGCAAGGGTGGGCATCACGAGAATGAACAGGCTGGTCAGCTTGAGTTCGCGTACACCGATCCGTTTGCCGAGAAACACAGGTGCGCGGCCCAGGAGCAGGCCGGTGAGGAACACGGCGATGACGGCCATCACGAGGATCGTATACAGTCCCGCGCCGACCCCTCCGGGAGAGACTTCTCCGAGCAGCATGTTCAGGATGGCGATCATCCCGCCCAAGGCGGTGTAGGAGCCATGCATCGAGTTCGCGGCACCACCGGAGGTTCCGGTGGTCGCCGACGCGAACAGCGTCGATCCCACGACCCCGAATCGTTGCTCCTTTCCCTCCATCGCACCACCGGCCAGCTGGGGAGCTGTCCCATTACCGGAGAGTTCGAAGATCGTCAGGAGTGTGAACACGGCCACGAAGAACACCGCCATCGTCGCGACGATGGCGTAACCCATCCGGTGGTCGCCGACCATGCGGCCAAATGTGCGCGGCAACGCGAAGGGGATGACCAGAAGCAGGAAGATCTGGACCAGGTTCGTCCACGGCGCCGGGTTCTCGAAGGGGTGCGCGGAGTTCGCGTTGAAGAATCCGCCGCCATTGGTTCCCAGCATCTTGATCGCCTCCTGAGAGGCGACGGGACCGCCAGGGATCGACTGCGTGCCACCGGTCACGGTGGTCACCTCGGTGAACCCGTTGAAGTTCTGGACCACACCGCCGGCGAGCAGGATGACCGCCGCCAGCACCGACAGGGGCAGGAGTATCCGCAAGGTGCCGCGCACCAGATCGACCCAGAAGTTGCCGAGGGTGCCGGTGCGCCGTGACGCGAAACCTCGCACCAGCGCGATCGCGACGGCCAGTCCCACGGCGGCCGAGACGAAGTTCTGTACCGATAGACCGGCCATTTGCACGAGGTAACCGATCGTGTGCTCCGGGGAGTATGACTGCCAGTTCGTGTTTCCCACGAACGACGCCGCCGTATTGAACGCCAAGTCCTCCGGCACCGGCGGCAGCCCCAGCGAGTACGGCAGCAGGTGCTGAGTGCGTTGCAGAAGATAGAGACCGACCAACCCCACGGCAGAGAACGTCAGGACCGCGCGCAGGTACGCCTGCCAGGATTGCTCGCTTTTCGAGTTCACCCCCACCAAGCGGAACAACCACCGCTCGATCGTCCAATCCTTCGACGAGGTAAACACCCAGGCCATGTAATCGCCCAGCGGGCGATACAACACACCCAGTAGAACTGCCATCGTCGCCCCGGTCGCGACCGCCAGAAGCCACCCCATCAGAACCGCTCAGGATGAACCAAAGCCACCACAAGGTACCCGACCGCCGCGACGGCGAGCACCGCGGCGAGACATTCCACGACGATCACGGCCCTGCCAGCGCCCCACCGAGCCCACCAACCACGACGAACAGTGCAACACCGCCACGCACGTAGGCCACATCCAGCACCGGCAACTCCTCCCGTTGAACCGCCCCTCCCGCGGGGACCGCACTGCCGATCCAACACCGTCACCAGGTGTGCAATCCATGCTCCTAACGGAATCCATACGGGAACCCGCCGAACCCTCGCACTATCCAAACGGTGCCCGTGTCTGGCCCATCCCCACGACCATGCATTCGCCGGATCCTGGAAGCAGTGATCCGGTGTTTGCTGGGCAACGACCCGCCCAGGGCGAGGAAGTCCGCGCCCAGCCTGCTCAGCGTTCCAGCTCGTCCAACGCCAGGTTGACTTCCAGCACGTTCACGCGCGGTTCCCCGAGGTAGCCGAGGTCGCGACCTTGGGTGTGCGCCGCGAGTAGGTCGCGTACCGTCTCGATGGGCAGATCACGGGCCGTTGCGACGCGTGCCACCTGGATCGTGGCATATTCCGGGCTGATGTGCGGGTCCAAGCCGGACGAGGAGGCGGTCACCGCATCCGGCGGAACCTGATCCTCCGGCACGCCGTTGAACTCGGCGACTTGTGCTCGGCGGTCTTCGATTGCGGCGATCAAGTCCGGGTTCTCCGGACCGTAGTTGGAGCCGGAGGATGCGCCAGCGTCATACCCATCGCCGGCGGCGGAAGGCCGAGGCTGGAAATACTCCGGCAGCGGGACTCCGTCACCGTCGGCGAAGGACTGCCCGATGAGTGCCGAGCCCACCTGGCTATCCCCGTCACGGACGATGGACCCGTTTGCTTGCGCCGGGAATGCGAGCTGGGCGATGCCGGTGATGGTGAGGGTGTAGACGATGCCGAGGAGCACGGTGAAGAGGGCCATGGCCCGTACCGCGACCCAGGTGGTGCGTCCGGTGGAGCGTGTGGATGTGTTCATTGTCTTTTTCTTCCTATACCGGTCAGAATCCGGGGATGAGGCGCACGAGAAGATCGATGAGCCAGATACCGATGAACGGGGCGATGATGCCGCCCAGGCCGTAGACGGCGAGATTACGGCCGAGGGTCTTCGACGCGTTCATCGGCCGATACTTCACACCGCGCAGGGCGAGCGGGATGAGGATGACGATGATGATGGCGTTAAAGATGATCGCTGACAGCACCGCAGAAGCCGGCGAGTGCAGCCCCATGATGTTCAGCACCCCGAGGCCGGGGAACACTCCCATGAACATCGCCGGGATGATCGCGAAGTACTTGGCAATGTCGTTGGCGATGGAGAACGTGGTCAGCGCCCCGCGGGTGATCAGCAGTTGCTTGCCGATGCGGACGATATCAATGAGTTTGGTCGGGTCGGAGTCGAGGTCGACCATGTTGCCGGCTTCTTTCGCCGCCGAGGTGCCGGTGTTCATCGCCACCCCGACGTCGGCTTGCGCCAAAGCGGGGGCGTCGTTGGTGCCGTCACCGGTCATGGCGACGAGGTTGCCGCCGTCTTGTTCCCGTCGGATGAGGGCGAGCTTGTCCTCCGGGGTGGCTTCGGCGAGATAGTCGTCCACACCGGCCTCGGCGGCGATCGCCTTCGCGGTCAGCGGGTTATCTCCGGTGATCATGACGGTGCGGATGCCCATCGCACGCATTTGCGCGAACCGTTCGCGCAGCCCCTCCTTGACAACGTCCTTCAAGTGCACGACGCCAAGAACCTTCCCCTCGGAGTCGGGTGACTTGACCGCGACAACCAGCGGAGTGCCGCCAGACTGTGCGACCTGATCGGTGTACTCCTCCAGCTCCGCGACCAGACTGCTCGGCAGCCGAGTGCCGTCTTGCTCCAACCATCCGATGACGGCAGAACCGGCCCCTTTGCGAATCTGAGTGCCATCGGGCTGATCCAGCCCCGACATGCGGGTTTGTGCAGTGAACGGCACGATCTCGCCCGGCGCGACCTCACCGACCTCGATGCCTTGCGCCCGGGCAAGGTCGACGATGGAGGTGCCCTCCGGTGTCGGGTCGGCCAGCGAGGAAAGCGCTGCCGTACGGATCAGTTCCTGCTCCTGCACACCGGACAGACGCAGGAACTCGCTCGCCCGGCGGTTGCCGTAGGTGATCGTGCCGGTCTTATCCAGCAGCAACGTCGTCACATCCCCGGCGGCCTCGACCGCCCGGCCCGACATCGCAAGCACGTTGCGCTGCACGAGGCGGTCCATCCCGGCGATGCCAATCGCTGACAGCAGAGCGCCGATCGTGGTGGGGATCAGGCACACCAGCAGTGCAATGAGCACCGGGATGCTCACCGGCTCAGCAGCATGGGACGCGATCGGGTTCAGAGTGAGCGCGACGACGACAAAAATGATCGACAGCGAGGCGAGAAGGATGGACAGGGCCACTTCGTTGGGCGTCTTCTGCCTCTGAGCGCCCTCGACCAGCGCGATCATCCGGTCCACGAACGTTTCGCCGGGCTTGGAGGTGATCCGTACAACGATCCGATCCGACAGCACCCGGGTGCCGCCGGTGACCGCAGAGCGGTCACCACCGGACTCACGGATGACAGGTGCTGACTCACCGGTGATCGCGGACTCGTCCACTGAGGCGATCCCCCACACAATATCTCCATCACCGGGGATCAGCTCACCGGCGACCACCACCACCGTGTCGCCGAGTTGCAGATCGGCCGAGGACACGTCCGACAGGTCCGTGCGCTCCGCTGCGGCGTCGTCGGCCGGGTCGTAACCGGAGACGCGATGGGCGGTGGTGCTGGTGCGAGTCTTTCGGAGTGTCTCGGCCTGCGCTTTGCCACGGCCCTCCGCGACCGCCTCGGACAAGTTGGCGAACAGCACGGTGAGCCACAGCCAGATCGCGATCGCCCAGGTAAACGAGAGCGGCACTGCCGTGCCCCCGGACTCGGTGGGACCGCCAAGGAACGGTTGGGCGATCGCCAGCACGGTGGTCAGTGCGGCGCCGACCCAGACGAGGAACATGACCGGGTTGCGCCACTGCTGACGAGGGTCGAGTTTGCGGAACGCGCCCGGAAGTGCCGCGCGCAGTTGCGCCCAGGAGAACGCGCTACGCGGGGTCGCGCTGCCCGTGGAGGCCACGCGGTCGGGTGAGGTGAGTGTGGACATGGTTTACAACAACCCTTCCGCCAGGGGGCCCAGCGTGAGAACGGGAAAGAAGGTCAGGGCCGTGACCATGACGGTCACGGTGGTGAGCAAGCCGACGAACAGCGGCCGGTGAGTGGGCAGTGTGCCGGCCGTGGACGGCACCTTGTCCTGTGCGGCGAGAGAGCCGGCCAGCGCCAGGACGAACACGATCGGGACGAAACGGCCCAGCAGAATCGCCAACCCTAACGTGGTGTTCAACCACGGGGTGTCCGCCGTCAGGCCGGCGAATCCCGACCCGTTATTGTTAGCCGCGGATGTGAACGCGTACAACACCTCGGACAGGCCGTGCGGGCCAGGATTCAGGATCGACGTATTCTCCACCTCCTCGCGCACACCGGGGCTCGCGAAACTCAACGCGACACCGGTAAGGACAAGGGTGGGCATCACCAGGATGTAGAGACTGGCGAGCTTGATCTCGCGCGGGCCGATCTTCTTGCCCAGATACTCCGGAGTACGCCCGATCAGCAGGCCGGCGATGAACACCGCGATCACGGCGATCACCAGGATGCCGTACAAGCCCGACCCGACACCGCCGGGAGCCACCTCGCCGAGCATCATGTTCAGCATCGGGATCATCCCGCCCAGCGCCGTATACGAATCGTGCATCGAGTTCACCGCACCGGTAGACGTCCCGGTGCTCGTCGTGGCGAACAGGGTGGAGCCAATGATCCCGAACCGCTGCTCCTTGCCCTCCAACGCGCCACCGGCAAGCCGCGGGGCGGTGCCCATCCCGGCAGATTCCAACGCGGTGAGGATCGAGAAGGATGCCACAAACAGCACGCCCATGACCGCGAGGATCGCGTAGCCCTGCCGCTTGTCCCCGACGATCCGCCCGAAGGTACGCGGCAGTGAGAACGGAATCATCAGCATCAGCAGGATCTCCACGATGTTCGTCCACGGGGCAGGGTTCTCAAACGGGTGCGAAGAGTTCGCGTTGAAGAACCCGCCGCCGTTGGTGCCCAGTAGCTTGATGACCTCCTGCGAGGCGGTCGGACCTCCCGGAATCGACTGCGAACCGCCGGTGAGCGTGGTGATCTCGGTGAACCCGTTGAAGTTCTGAATGACGCCACCGGCCAACAACACGATCGCACCGACCACCGCGACCGGCAGCAGGATACGCAGCGTGCCACGGACCAAGTCGACCCAGAAATTCCCGATCGTCCCAGAGCGGCGGTACGCGAAGCCACGGACCAGCGCGATCGCCACCGCGATGCCGACCGCAGCGGAGACAAAGTTCTGCACGGCCAGCCCAGCGAATTGGACTGTGTACCCGAGAGTGGTCTCCGGAGCATACGACTGCCAGTTCGTGTTGCCGACGAACGACGCCGCCGTGTTGAACGACAGAGGCTCGCTCGGCGCTGGCAGACCGAGCGAGTACGGCAACCACTGCTGGAGTCGTTGCAACCCATAGACCAGCAACAACCCGACCGCGGAGAACGCGAGCACGCCGCGTAGATACGCCTGCCAGGTCTGCTCCGTCTTCGGGTCCACACCGATCACCCGGTACAAGCCCCGCTCGACCTTCCAGTCCTTACGCGAGGTATACACCCAAGCCATGTAGTCGCCAAGCGGCCGATACAGCACCGCGAGGATCAGAGCAACAGTCCCCAACGCGAGAATCGCGAACAGCCACACCATCAGAACCGCTCCGGCTTCACCAAAGCGAACACGAGATACACGATCGCCGCGACCCCCAAAACGGCGGCGATCAACTGAAAGACGATCACAGCTTCTCCACCGCCTTGCCCAGAAGGCCAATCAGGACGAATAGGCCGATCACACCGGCGATGTACACAATGTCGAGCACGAGTGAGCTCCGTTCCTCAGACCGGCCACCAGGCGGCGACCGTACGCCGTGACGGGGCGCAATCCCCGATACAACACCCAGCGAACCCCCAGAACGAGCGGCCTAACGGAACACATACGCGGTTCGGATGAACCCTCGCGATCTCCATACGGCCGGGCCCCGATGGAACACACCGAAAGGGCCACGGGCGCGAAATAGGGCCACCTCTACCATCACTGAATGCGAGTTGCCATGGAGTGGGAATGGCTGCCGCGGTCAAGGTGCCAATCCGCCGTCGACATGGGCGCGGTGTAGGGCGCCGAGCGCGTGGACAGCCTGGTGCGGCACGACGCCGTTGCCGAGGGCGGTGAGCTGTTCCGCCAGCGTGAGTTCGAGTTCGGGGTCTGTCACCCATCCGTCAGGCAAACCCATCAGCATTCTACGAAGCGGGGCGCGGGACGGTACTGTCCGTCATCGTTCAGGAGGGCGGGTGCGGGGGCTCCGCGTCCGGTGAGGTGTTCCCATCGTCGAATTCCCAAGGCGTAGCGTCCCCAGCGTCGAAGAACTGCTCGATCAGCGGCCACAGCAGCTCCGGTTCCTGTTGCTGGCGTGAATCCGGCGGACCGTTCAGCGCCAAGTCGATGACCTGATGTGACAGGGCGATCGTGCCGCGTCGTGCTCGTACCCTGTCTAGAGTCTCCCCGCCGCGGGCGGCGTCGGACGCCAGGGGGGTCCGAAACAGCGCGGTGGGCAAGGATGAAGATACGAAAGCGGGTGTGGGGTGCTCCGATGTCGGAAGCGGGTAGGCCGAGCCAGCGCGCGTTGTACCCGAGGTCGGCCAGATCGCCGAGTACGGCGCCAAGTGCCCGTAGAGGTCGAGCTGACTGGTCTCCCAGATGCCACGGGTCGGGTTCCACACCGCGAACGGTGCCGTCCAGCGTAGCGGTGTCGGGGTTGCGTCCATCGGTGCTATCTCCTTCTGCGGCTGGGCGGGCCGCGGTAGCTGAGAGTAGTCCGCGCACGTTTTCAGCGACGACCCACTCTGGTTGCAGCACGTCGATCGCCTCAGCCATGCGCGCCCATAGGCCTGACCGGGTGCCGGGGGCGAGGCCGGCTCGCTTGCCGACCGTGGACACGTCTTGGCACGGGAACCCGCCGCAGATCACATCGACGGGCTCGACCACGTTCCAGTCGATCATAGTGATGTCGCCCAGGTTCGGCACGCCCGGCCAATGGTGGGCGAACACACGTGCCGGTGCCGGGCTGAACTCGGAGAACCACGCCGTCTCGCCGTCGAAGACTTCCTCTACAGCAAGGTCGAGGCCGCCGTAGCCCGAAAATAGTGACCCGACTCGTCGACGTCGGTCACCATGACCAGGAGTTGTCGTAGAGTCGGGCATGAGCGTCCTGACAGGTCGGCGGTTCATCCCGACCGAGACGTGTGATATCTCGCCGGGGCTGGTCACCTTTCAGGTGCACGGCCGTGTCCCAAACCCGACTGGTTCATGCCGTCGCGACACGGACCCATCCGCACCCATACCGCCGCTGACCCTGCCTCTTGATCCGCACTTCGCACCACCGTTCATGAGCCACCACGCGTCTTGCAGGTCGAGGATTCGCCCGCTCTCGTCGTCCGCAAAAAGACGATGCTGCATGTGAGCGAGGCACCCGAGTGAGGCGGAGCGCGCGGGTATCCTGGGAACTACAGGGGGAGGCGAGGGGCTAATGGACGTCAAGCCCGAATGGCAGGGGACAGCGCAACATGGCGAAGCCTCCGATCTGTCGCGCTGGTTGGTGCATCTCACGCGCTCCGAAGACGACCTAATCTCGATTCTGACGACGGGCACGATCGAGGCCCGTGCACCTTTCGGTGCCGGGAGGTACTACTCAGGAGTCCAGCACCTGCACCGGTCGGTTTGTCTCACTGAGACGCCGCTACACGAGCTTGGACGTATGACTGCGCGGCGTCCGTGGGGAATCGTCTTCGACAAGGAGAGGTTGCGCTTGAAGTCGGACGCCCAACCTGTCTGGTATCTCAGCGACCCCTCGCCGCAGTGGCAAGCGCTTCGCGACGCGATGGATGAAGCAGCAGACATGCCGAATGCGCCGGTCTGGCAACTGACCCCCTATATCGATGGCGTCCGCAATCGCCAAAGTAAGCGCCCGAACGACTGGCGATGGGAACGCGAATGGCGTGTGCGAGGCGACCTGGAGTTCGAGCTCAGCGACGTATCAATGATCGTGTCTAGCGAAGCGGGAGCGACAGCGATTTTGGATGAGGTTTCCGTCGGCCTGCCATGGGTCTCTCCTGATGGCGGCCGACCTCAGTGGGCGGGCGGCTTCACCGAAGGGTGGGACGCCGCTATCGAGCAGATGCTCGACCGGTTCCACGCGACCTTTACCTCTCTAGACAACGCGGGTATGCCTTGGGACAGCGAGGACAAAGCGTATGTTCAACTCGTTGAGTTCCACGACACCGCCTATGCCATGGACGAAGTATTCGGCTACCTGATGCCTGACTTGTATGAAGCGATCGAGTCTGCCTTGACCAATGAGAGCTACCAGTGGTGCCTGACCTACGACCTCGAACACTGGGGAGATTAGCGGACCCCTCAATGTGACCACCCTCCGACCCTCGCGCGAGTGGTGACTTTCGGACCGCAGTCCGATGTTGCGGGAGACATAGTCCCACCTGCTCATCATGACGGTCTCGATGCGCGTCATGTCGGCGGGCGACGGTTACAAGTACCTGCTGCGCACTGTCGCTGCCGGAGATGGGGACCGTTCCCTGTCGACGCCGCTGACTCGCTACTACACCGAGGAAGGCAGTCCTCCGGGTCGTTGGCTCGGCGCGGGGGTGGCTGCGCTCGGGGGCGCGATTCAGGTGGGCGATCAGGTCTCCGAGCCCCAGCTCCAGCTCCTCGTTGGGATGGGCCGGAACCCGGTCACGGGCGATCCGCTCGGCTTAGCGTATCCCGCTTACAGGACCGTGGCCGAGCGCGTCGAGGAACGTACCGCCGCCCTCGATCCGACGCTCGGGTCGGCCAGCCGCGCGGAGACGGTCGCGCGGATCGAGGCCGAGGAAGCGGCCCGCGGGACGCGCCGCGCGGTTGCCGGCTACGACTTCACTTTCTCGATCCCGAAGTCCGCCTCGGTGCTGTGGGCAGTCGCGGACGCGGGCACCCAGGCGCTCATCGCAGATGCTCACCATGCGGCGGTTGCGGAAGTGGTTGCGTTCATGGAGCGAGAGGTTGCAGCCACCCGCACCGGCGCAACCGCCCGCGACGGTGCCGTTGCACAGGTCGATGTTCGCGGCCTCATAGCCACCGCATTCGACCATTACGACAGCAGGGCCGGCGACCCCCACCTGCATACGCACGTCGTCATCAGCAACAAGGTGCAGACTGTCCTCGACGGCAAATGGCGCTCCCTCGACGGGCGCCCGATGCACGCCGCGACCGTCGCGCTCTCCGAGCTGCACGAGGCGGTGTTCGCCGACCACCTGACCCGCACGTTCGGTGTGGAGTGGGAGGCCCGCGACATGGGGCGAGACCGCAATCTGGCGTGGGCGGTGGCGAGTGTGCCGGAGGAACTGATGGTCGAGTTCTCTTCCCGCTCCCGCCACATCGACGCAGAGAAGAACCGGCTCATCGCCGAGTACGTCGAGAAGCACGGCCGGCAGCCGTCCGCGACGACGATCATCAAGCTCCGCGCCCAAGCCACCCTCGCTACGCGACCCGAGAAGCAGGTCCGGTCCCTCGCTGACCTCACGACCGAATGGCGCGAGCGAGCCAGCCGCTTGCTCGGCGTCGATGCAACCTCATGGGCGCGGCGCGTGATCGCGAACGACGCGCCGTTGCTGCTGCGTGCGGACGACATCCCGCTGGAGGCGATCGCGTCCCTCGGCCAGTCGGTCGTGGACGTGGTGGGGGAGAAGCGCTCCACCTGGCGACGGTGGAACCTCACCGCCGAGGCCGCCCGGCAGACTACGGGCTACCGCTTCGCCTCCACCGTGGATCGGGAGGCCGTCGTTGGCCTGGTCGTGGACGCGGCCGAGGTCGCCTCCCTCCGTCTCACTCCGCCCGAGCTTGCGACGAGCCCCGCGGTGTTCCAGCGGGCAGACGGCACCAGCGTGTTCCGGCCGAAGCACTCGACCGTGTTCTCCTCCGAAGTCCTGCTCGTGTCCGAAGAGCGCCTCCTGGAGCGTGCCAACACCACGACCGGGCCGACCGTGCCGCTGGCGACCGTGGAGCGGATCTCCGCCAAGCCCGACCGGGAAGGGCGGGTACTCGGTCCCGACCAGGCGGGCGCGCTGGCGAAGGTCGCGCTCTCGGGCCGGGTGGTCGACGTACTCGTGGGGCCAGCCGGTGCGGGCAAGACCACGGCGATGTCCGCGCTCCGGCGGGCGTGGGAGGCCGAGCACGGGTACGGCAGCGTGGTCGGGCTTGCGCCGTCTGCGGTGGCCGCGCAGGTTCTCGCTGACGACCTGGGGATCGCGACGGAGAACACCGCGAAGTGGTGGGAGGTTCATCAACGCACCGGTCAGTCGTTCCGTACGGGTCAGCTCGTGATCGTGGACGAAGCGTCCCTCGCAGGCACGCTCTCCCTGGACCGTATCAGCGCGCTGGCAGTCGAGGCAGGAGCGAAGGTGCTGCTCGTCGGGGACTATGCACAGCTCCAGTCCGTCGACGCCGGCGGCGCGTTCTCGCTGCTGGTCCACGACCGGGACGACGCGCCCGAGCTGGTCGACATCCACAGGTTCACGAACCCGTGGGAGAAGACCGCTTCCCTCGGCCTGCGGCATGGCCGCACCGAGGTCATCGACACCTACATGGAGCACGGCCGGGTGACCGGCGGGGAGACAGAGACGATGATCGACGCCGCCTACACCGCTTGGCGAGCCGACCGGCTCGCGGGGCGCGCAAGCGTGCTGGTCAGCGACTCCAACGAATCCGTCCTCGCGCTCAACCAACGCGCCCGCACCGACCTGATCCTCGACGGCACCGTCCACGGCACCCGCGAGGTCGAGTTGCACGACGGCACCCGCGCCGCGACCGGGGATTCCGTCATCACCCGCCGCAACGACCGCCGTCTGCGTGCCGGCCGGTCCTGGGTCCGCAACGGAGACCGCTGGACCGTCAGCGATATCCGCGACGACGGCTCAGTCACCCTCCGCCGCGCCGGGCTCAGATGGGGCGGGTCGGTCGTGCTCCCGGCGGTCTACGCGGCCGAGCACCTCGACCTCGGTTATGCGGTGACTTCTTACCGGGCGCAGGGCATCACGGTGGACACCTCGCACGTCCTGGTCGACGCATCCATGACGCGGGAGAACTTGTACGTCGCGCTCACCCGTGGCCGGGACGCGAACCTCGCCTACGTCGCAATCGACAAGCCAGACGACTCCCACCAGGGACCGCACCCCGGCGACAACACCGACGCCACCGCCCGGTCCGTCCTGTTCGGGGTGCTCCAGCACGTCGGCGCCGAGCTCCCCGCCCACGAGACCATCCCCGCCGAACAGGACGTCTGGGCGAACATCGGGCAGCTCGCCGCCGAGTACGAGACGATCGCTGCCGCA
>CALMEC010000287.1 GCA_937862675.1 uncultured Actinomycetes bacterium | reverse complement strand
TGGTGTGGGATCTGGCTCACATCGGCCACTACGAGGATCTGTGGCTCGGGCGGGCAATGCTGGGCTCGCGCCTGTCCGGTGAGCGGGAGGACCGCGTCTACGACGCCTTCCGGAACCCACGCTCGGATCGCGCGTCCCATCCCCTCCTGGGCCCTGTGGAGGCACGTCGCTATATCGGCCGTATCCGGGATCGCTCGCTGGCCGCCATCGAGGAGGGACTGCTCGATCCGCGGCGGGCCGACGCGCCCGTGCTCGTGGACCGCGGCTTCGTGGTCGGCCTGGTCATCCAGCATGAGCATCAGCACGCGGAGACGGTCCTCCAGTCGCGCCAGGCGATGGGGGAGGAGGCCGAGCCGCTCCACCACGCCGCGCATCGCACAGAACGACGGGCTCCGGTGCCGGACGCCGCCGGACGGTGGTGCCGTCATCCGGGTGGGGACGTCGTCATCGGGACCGACGCGCCGTGGGCGTACGACAACGAACGTCCGGCCCACACGGTCCGGGTGGCGCCCTTCTCCATCGCCGAGGTGCCCGTGACGTGCGGGCAGTGGGCCGAGTTCATCCGGGCGGGGTCGTACACCGATCGTGGCCTCTGGACGCGCGAGGGCTGGGAGTGGCGCAGCGGTGAGGGCGCCGTTGCCCCGCTTCACTGGCGCCGGTCCGGCGGGGACGACTGGGAGGTCCTGCGCTTCGGGGACTGGCGCCCCGTCGACCCGGACGAGCCGGTGCAGCACGTGTCGTGGTTCGAGGCCGACGCCTTCGCTCACTTCGCCGGTGCGCGCCTTCCCACCGAGACCGAATGGGAGGCCGCGGCCGCCGGGCTCCCCCGTCCGGTGTGGCCCGAGGCGAACGCCGGCACGTCCACCGACGGTCCCCTCCCGGTGTCCGCCGAGAGGGCTGCCAGTTCGATCGGCTGCCGGGCGATGCTGGGCGACGTCTGGGAGTGGACCTCCAGCACGTTCGGCCCGTGGCCCGGCTTCCGGGTCTTCCCGTACGCGGAGTACTCGGAGGTCTTCTTCGGTGACCGCCACCGGGTCCTCCGCGGTGGCTCATGGGCGTCCGACCCCATGGTGTGCCGCGCCACCTTCCGCAACTGGGATCTGCCCCGACGGCGACAGATCTTCGCCGGCCTCCGACTCGCACGGGATGACGCATGAACGATCGTGGTGACCTGACCCTGGACGTCCACCTCGACGAGGACGCGCTCGCCGCGGAGCTCCGCGGCGATGTGGAGGCCGGGTTGTCGGACACCCCGCGATGGCTGTCGCCGCGCTGGTTCTACGACGCCGTGGGGTCGCGCCTCTTCGAGCGCATCACCGAGCTCCCCGAGTACTACCTCTACCGGTCCGAGACCGAGGTGCTCACCCGGAGGGTGGTGGA
This sequence comes from uncultured Actinomycetes bacterium, assembly GCA_937862675.1. Taxonomy (GTDB): domain Bacteria; phylum Actinomycetota; class Thermoleophilia; order Miltoncostaeales; family Miltoncostaeaceae; genus CALMEC01. The sequence goes on along the minus strand of CALMEC010000287.1, from coordinate 1,130 downwards.
GATCGCCGCGCTGGCCGGTCCGACGGTGGTCGTGGAGCTGGGGAGCGGCTACTCCACGAAGACCCGCCTTCTCCTGGACGCCCTCGCGGCGATCGGGGATCTCCGGGGGATCGTCACCCTCGACGTGTCCGCCTCTGCGCTCCAGGACGCCGGCGAGCATCTGCGCGAGCGGTACCCGGACGTCCCGCTCCACGCGATCGTCGGCGACTACACGCGGCACCTGCCGGTGGTGCCGGACCCGCCCGTGGGGGTGCGCAGGCTCCTGGTCTTCCTGGGGTCCACCATCGGCAACCTCACACCCGATGAGCGCGCCGCCTTCCTCGGTCAGTGCGCCGAGGCCCTGCGTCCGGGCGAGCACTTCCTCCTGGGTACGGATCTCGTGAAGCCGGAGGAGGTGGTGCAGCCGGCGTACGACGACGCACAGGGCGTCACCGCCGAGTTCAACCGCAACATCCTCCACGTCATCCGCCGGCGCCTCGACGCGGACGTCGTCCCCGAGGACTTCGCCCACGAGGCGTGGTGGGATCCCGGCGAGCAGTGGGTGCAGGTGGCACTCCGTGCGGTCCGCCCCACCCGGATCACGGTTCCGGGCCTGGTGGACGCCACGTTCGTGGAGGGCGACCGCATCCTCACCGAGATCAGTGCGAAGTTCACGGAGGAGCGCATCGACGCGGAGCTCTCGGCGGCGGGCTTCGCCACCGACGCCCGCTGGACGGACGATGCGGGATGGTTCGCGGTGACGCTGGCCACACGCCGGTAGATCCGGCGTGGGCACCCGGGCGATGCCGCACCAATCCGTGCCCCGGCTCCGCCAGGGCGGCGGCGATCAATCCCCCAGCCGGATGCGCTCCGTTCCGGGTGTCGCGGATGTCTGTCCGTGCTCCCTGGGCCGGCCCTCGTCGTCGACCGTCACGCAGACGATCCTGTCCAGGGTGAGGATGTCGTGACCGGTGACGGCGTTGAACACGCGACAGCTGAGCGTGATCGAAGTGCGGCCGAAGGCCACGACGGTGTACTCGAGTTCCAGCAGATCGCCATGCTCGGCCCGGGCGACGAAGTCGACCGCGGAGAGATGCCGGGTCACCACGTCGGTCGTGCCCAGCTGGGTGGCGGCGACGATCGCGGCCTCC
>CALMEC010000286.1 GCA_937862675.1 uncultured Actinomycetes bacterium | reverse complement strand
TGAAGTCCGTCCCCCAATCTGGAATTCCGAGACCTTCATCGCACGCCTAATCCCAAACTTCATCGGAATCGGGCTTTTCGATGAAGTGCTCGATTAAGTCGGCTCGGTGAGGAGATGCCCAAACACTCTCCGCGCAAATCGATGGCAAAGTTTCGTTTGCTTTTGCGCACGAAAGGTTGTGGATTGCGCGCGGTAAGATCCACTATGAAATCTCTCCTTGCCCTGGGGGCCGTTGTTCTTGTTTTCGGGGGAAGTTCCCACATGGTCGCTTGGGGAGCTGAGATCCTCCTGCAACCGTCGGCCGCCGGACTGGCCGTCCAGGTCCTGGGCGACAAAGACGATGAGTGGCGTTTCGAACGGAGCGTGAATCTCGCCGAGTGGCAGGAGGCGATGGCGTGGCTCCATCCCGAACTCCGCGCGGTTTCGATCACCGCACCGAGCCGCGTCGAGATCCCGCCTCCGTCGTGGGCGGGGGGTATCACCGCCTTCTCCGGTGGCGTCGACAGTTGCTTCACCGCCTTGCGAGGTCACCGGGGCGCCCGACCGGGACCGCACCGCCGCACCGACCTGATCGCGGGCCTGATGATCCACGGATTCGACATCGACGCATCGGACACCGGCACCTTCGGGTCGGCCTTCGCCCGTTCCCGACGGATACTCGAGTCGTTCGGAATGGACGCCTATGCACTCCACACCGACGTCAAGCGACTGGAGGCCGCCACCGGCTGCGACTGGGCACACCAGGTCCACGGGATCTGGCTCGCCTTCGCCCTCTCGTGCCTGGAACAGTGGTTCGCCCGCACGGTCATCCCATCCAGCTACCCCTACGACCAGCCGGTTCCGCGCTGGGGCTCGACGGCCCAGACCGACCCGCTGCTCGGTTCGGCATCCCGTCCGCTGTGGCACGACGGCGCCGCCTTCGACAAGCTGGACAAGGTCACGGCACTCGTGAACTCACCCGCCATCGTCCGAGACCTGCGTGTCTGCTGGCAGGGCGAGAGACTCGACCGCAATTGCGGTCGCTGCTTCAAGTGCGTCACCACACAGGCTTGCTTCTGGATCGAGGGCGTCGACAAGCCGGCTGCGTTCGACGTCCCGGCGACGATGGACGACGTCGCGACGGTGGAGTTCAACGACGCCTACAAGGTCCGCCTGGGACGGAAGATGGCGAATCGCGCCGGCGAGCGCGGTCAGACCGAACTGGTCGACGCCCTCGTCATCGCGCTCGCCGCCGTCGGCGAGGAGCGGCGTCCATGACGACCGGACACGGCGATGTCACCACGGTGGAGGCGGCGTCCAGAGCATGGTTCGACGACTTCGCGGTGTGCGTCCGCAACCGCGACCTCACGTCCGGACGGCGGCTCTTCGATCCAGCGTGCGTGTCGTTCGGCACCCGAGCCGAGCACCTCGGCGATCTCGACGACCTGATGGCGCGACAGTGGCACCCGACGTGGACCACGACCCGCGGGTTCGCGGCGATCCCGGGCACGCTCATGGTCCAGATCGCGACGGATGCCTCCGTCGTGGTCCTGACGGCCCGGTGGACGTCCGAGGGGGTCAACCCGGACGGATCGACGTTCGACCGGCGGGGTCGTTGCACCATCGTGCTGCGGGAGAACGACGGATCACCCCATGGGCTCGTCGCGGTCCACACGCACTTCTCACTCAGCCCGGAGACGGACTCGCCCGCCGGCGCCTGAGTCGACGGGTCCACCCAGGGGTTCCGGCGGTGGGAGGGCAGCACCCATGCGCCCTCCCACCGCTCGCGCGTCAGGCCGCCACCCGCTCCCGGAACGGGATGACCGGGAAGTCGACCGGGACGTCCAGCGCGACGTTGATGTAGTTGGTGAAGAGGTTCAGGGCCACGTGGCCGATGATCTCGACGATCTCCTCGTCGCTGACGCCGTGGTCACGAAGCGCCTGCACGTCGTCGCCCGTCACCTGACCGCGCTCCTCCACCACCTTGAGCGCGAAGGCGAGGATCGCCTGGGTGCGCGGGTCGTCGGAGTCACCGGTCTGGGCGGCCTGCATGGCCTCCTTGCTGACGCCGGCCTTCTGGCCGAGGACCGTGTGCGCCGACAGGCAGTAGGTGCACGCGTTGCGGTTCGCGATGGCGACGGCGATCTGCTCACCGAGAGCCGCGCCGATCGTGCCGCCACCGAGCGCGCCGAACGAACCCCACATGCTCTGAAGGGCGGCCGGCGAGTTGGCGACGGTGCGGAACATGGCGGGCACGACGCCGAAGGCTCCGTTGATCTGGTCGAGGTGGTCCTTGACGGTGCCGGAGGCGGAGGCGGGCTCGACGAGGGGAACATGTGACATGAGGACACTCCTTAGCGTGGGGTTGACACATCTCCGGCCGATGAGGTGACCGGGTGGCATGCCTGCATGCTGTCGTGGATCTCTGGACGCATCGCCGCAAATTGTCTTGACTACGTGTCAAATCGTCTGGCATCCTGCCGGTGTGCCGCCGCTCGATCGCATCTCACCCCTGCTGGAGCGATTCCGTGTGCGCACGCGCCTCTTCCATTCGGGCCCGCTCTGCGGCGTGACGACCCTGGCGGCCGAACCCGGACGTGGGTTCCTCCACGTGCTGCGAGAGGGTGAGATGACGGTGACGCACGTGGGATCGAGCGGCCGGCTGGAGCACGTCGAGGTGGAGGACCCCAGCCTGCTCCTCTACCCCCGTCCGCTGGAGCACGCGTTCCACAACGCGCCCGTCGAGGACTCCGACTTCGCCTGCGCGACCCTCGACTTCGAGGGCGGATCCACCCATCCGCTCGTTCGCACACTGCCGCCGGTGATCATCCTCCCCCTGGACGCGGTCCCGAGCCTGCGGCCGGCGCTCGACCTCCTCTTCGGTGAGATCGACAACGTGCGCTGCGGGCGCCGGGTGATCGCCGACCGCCTCTTCGAGGTCGTGCTGATCCAGCTCTTCCGCTGGATGGTCGACCACACCGCGGACCTCGGACTTCCCCCTGGCCTCCTGCCCGGCCTGTCCGACGAACGCCTCGCGCCGACGATCATCGCCATCCACGAGGAGCCCGGACGCGAATGGACGCTCGCCACCATGGCCCGCCACGCGAACATGTCGCGAAGCGCCTTCGCGGCCCGGTTCCGGGACGTGGTGGGACAGCCGCCCGCCGAGTACGTCACCGACTGGCGCCTCACCGTCGCCCAGGAACGGCTGCGACAGGGGACCTCGGTGGCGATCACGGCCGGCGAGCTCGGCTACTCGAGCCCGTCCGCCTTCAGCCGCGCGTTCAGCCAGCGCCTCGGCCGGTCGCCCCGTGCGTGGGTCGCGAGCGCGGAGGCGGAGGAGGCGACCGTCTGAGTGAACCCGGCACGTTGCGCACAGACGCCAGAGCCCTCCTGACGTCGACTACCTCACGCTCACCATGAGCGCCTTCTTGGCCGCCCCGACTTTCACGACCACCCGGTAGACCCCGCGCTTCAGGGCCTTCCCGCGGACCTTCGTGATCCTGCGGTTGTCGATGCCCTTCTTCTTCACGATGTAGCTGACCGTGCCGAGCGGCTTCTTCGCCCCCTTGCGGGTGACGGTGACGCTCACGAGCGCCGGCCTGCGGAACGTCAGGCTCAGCACGAACGCCTTCTTCGCCGGAAGGGCCTTCGCGAGGGCGAGGGCGGGCGGCGTCTTCGGCTTCGCGGGGGTGGTGGGAGTCGTCGCACCAGAGCCAGAGCCGGTCGCGCCGGACCCCGCCGGCGTTGTGACGGCAAACTTGGCCCAGTGAACATCGGATCCGCCAGGCACGACGAGCCGCGGCTGCAGGACGCAGGTGTCGCCGTTCGCCACGGGAGCCGGTGACACATAGATGCCCTCCGGCCCGGTCCACGCGATCTGACTTCCGTCCGGTGACCAGAACGGGCGACCGCCGCCGCCCTCGTTCGATACGTATGCATCCAACGCGCAGACGAGTTGCGGCTCAGGAGAGGTGGGCGGGTTGGCTCCGGTCGAGAACTGCGTGTAGGTGTACAGCTCGAGCCTGTGGGGCTGGACTCCGATGCCATTTGCCGGGCCGAAGTCGATCAGGACCTTCGTCTCCGTCGGATGGAAGTCGAATCCGCCGAACTGGTACGGACTGCCGACCGGAAGCGCGAGCCACGAGTCCATCTTCGTCGCATCGTTCTGCCAGACCGACACGGTGCCGCCGTTGATCCCGGCCAGGCGCACGTCGGGGTGACGCGTCCAATGCGGTTCCGTCAGATAGTCGTAGGACGGGTAGGTACTCGTCCCGATGGTCGGGGCGTTGCGATTGATGATGCGCGTTGACAGGACGGACGTGCCCCCGAGACAGTTGTTGGAGCCTTTCATGTACACCACCGCTACGAAGGTGCCGTCCGGCGACGTCGCGGTCCGGAAGGGGCTCAGCCCGCCGCAGATCCCGTACCTCTCGAACAGGTACGGCCCGTGGAGCACCACGCCGTCCTGGTTCAGCACGACGAAAGTGGAGTTGCCACTGTCGTCCCTCTGGTTCAAGAAGGCCGTGATGCCGCCATCATCGGCAACCGACACGGCCTTGTAGCCGTTGTCCGGATTCGACGCGTGCGTCACCTTCTTGACAAGGCTCCCGTCCGGTCGCGCGACGGCCACATCACTGTCCTTGTCCCTGAAGACGAGGCTGTCGGCGTTGGCGGCAGGCACCCAGAGGAAGGCGAGGACTGCGATGAGCGGGGCGATCGTAAGTCGGCGCATCCGGGTATACCACTATCGTGCCCTCCGATCCGCTATCGGTGAAACCACGGATATCTGCCCCGTCGAACCCGTTCTCATGGATGATCCGTGCGGCCCGGGACCGACACGACGGCCGCTCGGTGACCGTCGGGGATTGCCGCCGCGATTGTTGGAAGCACCCGACGTGCTCGGCGTACCATCCATCCGGATGGCGCGAACCACCGGACGCCTCTCCCTTTGCGGACTCCGAGGCGGGGGGATCCCCCCCGCGCTGATCGACGGCACACGCCCGCCACCCGTCATCCTCCCACGCGCACATCTCAGAAGAGGACGACGAGCATGACATCGCGTACGGCTGTGGCCATCCGGCACGTGGCGTTCGAGGACCTGGGGGTCTTCGAGCCGTTCCTCCGTGAGCGCGGCTTCGATGTCCGGTATCTGGACGCGCCCGACATCCCGATTGCGGACGCGTACGAAGCCGACCTGCTCGTCGTGCTGGGTGCGCCCATCTCGGCAGATGACCCCGAGCACTACCCGTTCCTCGCCGACGAGACCGACGCCATCCGAAAGCGTCATGACGATGGGCGACCCGCCATCGGCGTCTGTCTGGGCGCGCAGCTGATGGCCGCGGCGATCGGCGGCGAGGTCACGCGCGGCCCGGGGAAGGAGATCGGATTCGGTGCCCTGTCGATCACCGACGCCGGCCTGCACAGCGCCCTTCGCCACCTTGTCGGCGTGCCGGTCCTCCATTGGCACGGCGACACCTTCACCCTGCCCGACACCGTGGACCTGCTGGGGTCGAGCCATGTCTACGGCTATCTGGCGTTCCGGCGCGGCGCCAATTTCGCTCTGAGCGGCGCTCAGGGCGCTGTCGAAGTAGGCGGCACGTTCGGCCTCGCTGGCGAAGGGCCGCAGCGACGCCCCCCAGGGGCGAGCCGATATCTCGATCGACGGCAATTCGCAATTGAATGTGCTGGGCGATGTGAACATCT
>CALMEC010000285.1 GCA_937862675.1 uncultured Actinomycetes bacterium | reverse complement strand
GTAACACAATCCCATCGCTGCGGCGTACCGGCCGGCCAGATGCGCGACGCGGGCCGACTCGCTTTTGTATTGCATCACCCCCTGGGGCTTGCCGTCGGCCGAATACGCCGGCCGGTAGCTCCCTTTGCCCCAGCCATAGTCGACCGTTTCATCTTGCGGCCGGCGAAAGCCCGTCGAATGATCGCGATCATCGGCCACCTGGTGATAAAGCTGATCGGGAGCCGGATGCAATCGGAGCATCCAGTCGAGTCCCCACCGCGCCTCGTCGAGCAGGTCCGCAATGCCATTCGGCGCCGGTTGGCCCAACGAATTCACGCGATCGGCGAACTGCTCGCGCAGCGGCGAGGTCGCCGGCGCGACGATGTCCGTGGTCCCGAGATCCAGTCCGAGTTCGCTGGCACGGGCGCGGACCGCGCGCTCGTCCCCCAGGATCGTCAGATCGACGACATCGCGTGCGACGAGCGTGCCCGCCGCGCGGAGCACGCGGTCGTCGTCGCCCTCGGGCAGGACGATGCGTCTCCGGTCGGCGCGTGCCCGCTCGATGAGGTCGTACTCGAACATCAGCGGGGTGACGACGCTCGACCGCGGCAGATCGACGGCCTGCAGAAGGCGCGGCCCGTCGACGTACTGGCCGAAGGTGGCGCGCGCCACGTCCACCTTCCGCTGGGATCCGCTGGAGAAGAGGCCCCGGGCGGTCGCGATGCGGCGTGCGGTCTCGTAGGTTCCCAGCCCGGTCGCGATGATCGGCAGGCGGTGGCCCAGGCCCGCCAGCAGCCGCGTGATCTGGGGTGTGGGGAGGAAGCCGCCGTTCAGGATCAGCCCGGACAGCGACGGAAAGCTCTCGGATGCGTGTGCCGACACGACGGCCAGCACCACGTCGGACCGGTCGCCGGCCACCACGACGACGGCGCCGTCGGTCAGGCGGTCGAGGATGTGGTCCATCGTCATCCCGCCGACGATGGTGGACTCCACCTCCCGGTCGAGGAGGGTGGTGTCCCCGCTTACCAGGTTCCCGTCGATCGCCGTCATCAGCTCGGCAAGGGTCGGCGCGGAGAGGAGCGGAACATTGGGCATCACCCATGCGGGGACGGACTCCGCATCCAGCGCCACCTGGATCTCGGCCAGAAGACCCGGGTCGGCCCGGTTGGCGACCACGGCAACCGTTTCGGCGTGCCGGGAGGTCAGCTCGGCACGGCAGATGTCGACGACCTGCCGCACCTCGTCCGCCCGCCGGTCAAGCGCGGAGACGACGAGGACCACCACCGAGCCGAGGTTCGCCGCGAGACGCGCGTTGTAGGAGAGCTCGGTGGGACCGGCGACATCGGTGTAGTCGGACCCCACGATGACGACGACGTCGCAGAGCACCTCCATGATCCGATAGCGCCGCACGATCTCGACGAGCGCCGCATCGGGATCGGCGTGGACGTCGTCGTAGGTGACGCCGACGCATCGGTCGTAGTCGAGATCCACCCCGTCGTGCTGCATGAGGAGCTCCAGCACCGTGTCGCGCCCGTCGTCCGCGCGCGTGATCGGCCGGAAGACGCCCACCCGCACCTGGGCGGCGAAGAGCTCCACCAGGCCGAGGGCGATCGCGGCTTTTCCGGTGTGCCCCTCGGATGAGGTGACGTAGACGCTGCGTGCCACGGACCACTCCTTCGTCGGACGGCGCGCACCGGATTCTGCCCGGTGGGCCGCGTCCGATCGCGGATGACGGCGACACCGGCACCACACCGCCCCCGGCCGTGCGGCGGAGGCCCCCGGCCGGTGATGCGTCAGCGGGTCACGGCCTCACCGCCGGGCCGTGGAGACCGGGGCCGCCGTGTGCGGGATCCCCCGCCGGGTGACGGATCCGTCACCCGGCGGCGATCTCCCTGCGGGACTGCCCTCAGTCCGCGTCGATGTCGTCGCGGGTCGCCGCGTACACCGCGTCCGCCAGGCGATCGGTCCGGGCGTCGTTCCATCCCGGTGGCGGAAGGATGTGGGTCCAGGCGCGGACCGGCGCCAGCCCGAAGCGATGCCCCTGACCCGGGGGCACGCTGTTCGCGACCATCTGGTCGGCCGCCACCTGGAGCATCGTGACGACGGGGATCCATCGCATCGTCGGCAGCACGCCGGTTCCGCGCGGTTCTCTGAGCCAGTCGGGCCGGTGGAGCGCCAGCGACATCGTCCACCACGTCACGGGGTCGTTCGCGTGCTGGAGGTAGCCGATGCGGGGTCCCGTCCACGTGCCGTCCCCGGGCCACGTGTCGCCGTCGGGGGAGAAGCGGACGATGGCCCCCCGCTGATAGACCGGCTCGACCTCGCGGGTGCCGGGATCGCGCTCCGTCGTGAACTGCGACCACAGCCGGTTGGCGCCGGTCGGTCCGACGAAGAGCCCGCCGGAGGGGCGCACCGCCATGTCCTGCGCCCCGGAGAACGCGGACTCCCCGCCGAAGGTGCCGAGGCTCTCACCGCTCACCACCAGCTTGGGGCGCCTGGACGCCGGCAGGCGCTGCCAGTGATCGTAGACGGCCTCGAAGAGGAGGCGTCCGGCGTCCTGGGCGCGGTCGCCGTCCAGGAGGAAGGACATCCAGCTCGGCAGGTAGGAGTACTGCATGCTCACGGTGGCCACATCGCCGTTCCACATGAACTCCAGCGCCTTCGCCTGGTTCTCGTTCACCCAGCCGCGGCCGGTGCCCGTCGCGACGTTCAGCACGGCACGATCGAATCCGCCGGTGCGCTCAAGCTCCTTGACCGCGAGCTGGGCCTCGCTGCGCAGGTCGATGTCGCCACTGGTCCCCACGCCCACGTAGGCGCGCACCGGCTGCAGCGCGGTGCGGCCCGTGAATCGCGAGATCTCCGCCGGGGTGGAGACGTTCGCGACGAAGACCCGGCCCTGCCGGCCGAGCCTCGACCACGGAACAAGCGTGCCCGGACCTCCGGAAAGGTGTGGACTGGTCGGCGGCGGCACGTCGGCGGAGAACTCGTCGTTGATGGCCATGAACACCCCGTCGAGACGCTCGAGCAACCGGCCGAACAGGACGTTGTCGACGACGACGTAGGTGCCGAGGCCGACGATCAACGCGCCCAGCACGACCGCAACGCGGCTCGGGAGGACCCGGGCGATCTGGCGCCCGACGTAGCGTCCCCCGCTCCGCACGAATCGTGAGATGACGAGCACGGCCCCGAAGACGATCACCGCGATGAGGACGACGACGGTCAGGTGCCCGAAGCCCAGTGATTCCGTGCCGACCAGCCGGCGCAGGTCGCGCTGCCACTGGAAGTAGAAGATCAGCATCGTGATCGTCGCGCCCACGGCGAGCACCGCCAGGGCACGCCACGCATACCAGCGCGCCCGGCCCGTCAGCCGAAGACCGAACCCCCGGACGATCCATCCGATGAGTGAACCCCCGGCGTATCCGATCAGCGCTCCGACACCGCAGAGCAGGCCCTGGAAGGCGGCCGGTCGCGGAAGGAGTGACGGCGTGAGCGCCAGCAGGGCGACGAAGACGGCGCCGAGAAGCGGGGTGAACGGCATCCGGTCGGGACGCCACGGAATGGGAGCGGACATGTCGACCGGGCCTTGGATATGTCAGGAGAGGGCGTGCTGCGCCGCCCCGATGACGGTGCCGGCGGAGTTTACCGTCCAGTGGACGAGCGCCGGTGCGACGAGGCTGTCCGTCCTCCGGCGCAGTTCCGCGAGGACGACGCCTGCCACGGTCATCGCGATGACGATCGTCACCACGACGGCGACTCCGCCGAGCACGCTGTCCGAGAACGATGCGAGTCCGTCGTTGGTGCGGAGCGAGACGACCGCGATCGGGACGTGCCAGAGACCGAAGAGCGCCGATGAGAGCGCGGTGGCGCGAACGTGCCCGTGGCGGCGTCGGACGAGCGCCCAGATGACGCCGCGGAACGCGACCTCCTCCAGGAGGACGGTTCGCAGCGGGATCACGACCAGCACCTTGAGAACCACCGCCCCCAGCGAATGCGGGGTGCGTTCGTCGTCGAACGCCGACTCCAGCGCGGGCAGGAACGCCGCGACGGCGTACGCCGACAGGATTACGGCGGAGAGGGCGCCGCCCCAGCGCAGGCCGGCGCCCACACGTTCGGGGGCGAGACCGAGATCGGCACGGGTCAGCCCCACGCGGCGCGCAAGGAGGAGGAGCGCCACGGTGCCCGTGAGCGCGACCGCCACGGTCCACCGGGCCTGATCGATCAGGACCAGGTCGACCACGATCAGCACGGCGATGACCGCGGTCATCGCCCGGTGGAGGGGCTCAGCGTGCCTGATGGTCGTGGGACCCGCGCGTCCGCGCGACGGGGGTGTGACGTGTGCCGGCCCGGGCTATGGGGGAGCGGTCGTCGTTCCGGGCGGGGATGTGGGTGCCGTCGCGGGCGGAGCCCGCCCGCCGGGAGATCGCGTCTCTCACGGTCGCACCCGCGCCCGTCGATCGGGATGGCACGCGGACTGGACGGGAGACGATGCCATTCGCGCGGAAGACTATCGACGGCACGGGCTCATCGCGTACTGTCCGTCGCGATGTCCGTGTCATGTCCGCAGTGGTGGGGTGAGGGGCGCGCGATCGCCGTCGCCCACGACGTTCGCAGCATGCACAACATCGGTGCCGTCTTCCGCACGGCGGACGGGGCCGGCTTCGCCGGAGTCGTGCTCTCGGGCATCAGCGGCGCGCCCCCCGATCCACGCATCGCCAAGGTCGCGCTCGGTGCCGAACAGGCCCTTCCCTTCGCGCGGGTTCCGGATCTCGACCGGTTGCTGGATCTCCTGGACGGCGTATGGGTGCTGCTCCTGGAACAACACGACCATTCGGTCTCGCTGACGCACGCGCCGTCTCCTCCCACCGGCCGCAGGGTGGCGCTCGTGGTGTGCGGCGAGATCGACGGGGCGCCGCCGGAGCTCGTGACACGGGCCGATGTCATCCTGGAGATCCCGATGCTCGGGTCGAAGGAGAGCCTGAACGTGTCGGTGGCGTTCGGGATCGGTGCCTACTCGAGCGCGGTGACGGCATCCGACGGAGAGACGGGCCTGGTCAGGAACCGGGGACGCCATCCGTTGCGCGAGGGCGTGCTCACGCGCGGGGTCACCCAGGGGGAGGCGCCATCGGCCGGATCGCCGGCGTCACGTGGCGAAACGAATGTGGCCCGGTCGTCGTTGTGATCGGACGACCGGGCCACACGTATTCGTGATGTCAGTTGGCGGTCCCGGCCATGCTGGCGGTCGGTCCCGTCGCATCGTCGTCACTCAGCACGGGCGCCTCCTCTCCGCACGCCCCGTCCCGCCCGGGACGGTGAATCCGGCGGCAGGTCTCTGCAACTCGTCACGGGGTGCATCCGAGGAACCCACGCGCTTCCGACTGCCGATATCGCGGATCATGGCGTATGCATGCCGAGGGGCGATGGGGTCATGGCCATTGACCCGATCTGTTCCCCGTCTGCGTTCGATCCGGATGAGCGTGGTCACGTCGTCTCGCCTCGCGTGGTGGGTGAGGGCCGCTGTGCGGTGAATCACCGATGCCCTCTCAGCATGGCCCCTGCGCCGCCGTTCGTCAAGCCCCCGGACGGTGCTCGTCCACATGGTGGTCGTCCAGCGATGCCGCGCACGCCCGCACCGGTCCGGTGCCGGCCGCCGCGCCGCGTCGGGGCGGGGGATGGTGTCGGGGGGGCGTGAAAGGCCCCTCCGCCGGG